>NZ_JBJGZY010000002.1:0-191979 GCF_054050755.1 Modestobacter sp. SYSU DS0511 | reverse complement strand
CCCGTGATAGGTGACTACACACCAGCACCCCACCACCACCCCCCCCCCCCCCCCCCCCCCCCCCCCCCCCCCCCCCCCCCCCCCCCCCCCCCCCCCCCCCCCCCCCCCCCCCCCCCCCCCCCCCAGGACGGCGCTCACTAGGCTCGGCGCCGTGGCCCGCCTGCTCGTCGTCGTCCCGTCCGACACCGACCCGCCGACGAGGCTGGGGGAGTGGCTGCGGAACGCCGGGCTGGAGCTCGACGAGCGGCGGCGGTCCCGTGGGGAGCCGCTGCCGGCGGACCTGATCGGCGTCGACGGGTTGCTGGTCCTGGGCGGGCCGCAGTCCTCGCTGGACCCCGCGGAGGTCTCCCCGGAGCTCACCGGCGTCCGGCACCTGCTGGCCCAGGCGCTGGCCGCCGACCTGCCGACGCTGGCCATCTGCCTGGGTGCCCAGCTGCTCGCCCAGGTCGGCGGCGGCAGCACCCGGGTGGGCGCCGGCGGGCCGGAGGTCGGCGCCACGCTCGTGGCCAAGCGGGACGCCGCCGACGCGGACCCGCTGTTCGGCCCGCTGCCGCTGTCGCCGGACGTGCTGCAGTGGCACCACGACGAGATCGACGCCCTGCCTCCCGGCGCGACGCTGCTGGCCAGCAACCCCGCCTACCCGCACCAGGCCTACCGGGTCGGGCAGCACGTGTACGGGCTGCAGTTCCACATCGAGCCCGACGAGGCGGTGCTGCGCCAGTGGGCCGGCTCCGACCCGGTCGGGCTGGCCAGCAGCGGCACCGACGTCGCGACCGTCTGCGCCCGCGCCGCCGCGGTGCTGCCCGACGTCGCGGAGGTGTGGGCGCCGTTCGCCGGCCGGTTCGCCGCCCTGGTCGAGGAGCACGCCCGGACCCGTCGCGCACCGGCCGGGGGCTGACGGTGACCGCCGTGCAGCCGGAGGACGGGATCCCCCGGCGCGCTCTCGTCCGGCTGGCCCGCCTGGGGTTCGACGACGGCGAGCGCGCCGCCCGGCTCCTGTCGGACCCGGCGCTGGGCCTGTGGGACCTGGACCGCAACGAGCCCGCCGATCCCGAGGCCGCCCCGGTGGTCTCCGCCCTGGCCCGTGCCGGCGACCCCGACCTGGCGCTGCGGTCGCTGAGCCGGCTGGTCGAGGCGCTGGACGGGATCGACCCCGACGGCGAGGCCGCCGCCGCGCTGCTCGCCCGGCTGCGGGGCTCGGCGCTGGTCCGCACCCGGCTGCTCGGGGTGCTCGGCGCCTCCGCGGGGCTCGGCGACCACCTGGCCGCCCAGCCCGCCGACTGGGTGGTGCTCGACACCGAGGACCGCTGGGGCGCCCGGCCCAGCCCGCAAGAGCTGGAGCAGCAGCTGCTGTTCGCCGTCGGCGCCGACCCGGACGACCCGCCGTGGGGCGTCGGACTGGGCAGCGCCGCACCGGACGCCGATCCGGCCCGCATCCGCGACCTGCACAACGCCTACCTCCGTGCCGTCCTCTCCCTCGCCGGCCGGGACATCGCCGACGGCCTGCCCGCCGACGAGGTGGCCGGGGAGCTCGCCGACATCGCCGCAGCGGTGCTCACCGCCGGGCTCGCGCTGGCCGTGGCCGAGCAGCCGCCGGGGTCGGCGCCCTGCCGGCTGGCGGTGATCGCGCTGGGCAAGACCGGCGGGCGGGAGCTCAACTACGTCAGCGACGTCGACGTCGTCTTCGTCGCCGAGCCGCTGGCCGACGCGCCCGGGGACGCCGACGAGGCGGCCGCCCTGGCCACCGCGACCCGGGTCGCCGGTGCGCTGATGCGGATCTGCGGTGAGGCGGCGTGGGAGGTCGACGCGGCGCTGCGCCCCGAGGGCAAGGCCGGCGTGCTGGTGCGCACCCTGGCCGGGCACCGGGCCTACTACGAGAAGTGGGCGAGCACCTGGGAGTTCCAGGCGCTGCTGAAGATGCGCCCGGTCGCCGGCGACCCGGCGCTGGGCCGGGAGTACGTCGACGCGCTCTGGCCGCTGGTGTGGAAGGCCGGTGACCGACCCGGGTTCGTCGGGGAGATCCAGGCGATGCGCCGCCGGGTCGAGCAGCACATCCCCGCGGCCCAGGCCGACCGGGAGCTGAAGCTGGGCCGTGGCGGGCTGCGCGACGTCGAGTTCAGCGTCCAGCTGCTGCAGCTGGTGCACGGCCGAGCCGACGTCACCCTGCGCGTGGGCGGCACCATCCCGGCGCTGACCGTGCTCGGCGCCGGTGGGTACATCGGCCGCGAGGACGCGGCGACCCTGGTCTCGGCCTACCGGTTCCTGCGCACCGTCGAGCACCGGCTGCAGTTGCTGCGGCTGCGCCGCACCCACCTGATCCCGGTCGCCGGCGACCAGCTGCGCTGGCTGGCCCGGTCGCTGGGCTACAAGCCCGACGACCGCGGCGACTCGGTGGCGGTGCTCCGCGCCGAGCTCACGCTGCACACCCGGGTGGTGCGCCGGCTGCACGAGAAGCTCTTCTACCGGCCGCTGCTGTCCTCGGTGGCGAAGGTCCCCGGCGAGCAGCTGCAACTGGGGTCGAAGGCAGCGGGGGAGTGGCTGCGGGCACTGGGCTTCGCCGATCCGGACGGCGCGCTGCGGCACATGGGTGCGCTGACCGGCGGCCTGAGCCGCTCGGCCTCCATGCAGCGCTACCTGCTGCCGGTGCTGCTGCAGACCTTCGCCTCCTGCGCCGACCCCGACGCCGGCCTGCTGGCCTACCGGCGGGTCAGCGAGGCGCTCGGGCACGACCAGTGGTTCCTCCGGCTGCTGCGCGACGAGGGGCGCACCGCCGAGCGGCTGGCGGTGCTCCTGGGCTCCAGCCAGTACATCGCCGGGCTGCTCACCCGCACCCCGGAGGCCATGCGCACCCTGGCCGACGACGCCCAGCTGGAGCCGCGCGGCGCCGACGTGCTCACCACCGCCTGGCGGCAGGCGGTGTCCCGGGCCGGTGACGCCGCCGCCGGCATGCAGGTGCTCCGCGCGCTGCGCCGGCAGGAGCTGCTGCGCATCGCATGCGCGGACCTGCTGGGCCGGCTCGACGTCGTCCGGGTCGGGCAGGCGCTGCACGCCGTCGCCGTCGCCACCCTGCGCGCCGGGCTGGACGCCGCGGTGCGCAGCTGGGCCGCCGAGACCGGGACCACCCCGGCCGACGTGCCGGTCGACCTCGCGGTCATCGGCATGGGCCGCCTGGGCGGGGCGGAGATGGGCTACGGCTCGGACGCCGACGTGCTGTTCGTGCACCGGGTGCGGCCCGGCGCCGACCAGGCGAAGGCGACCTCCGCGGCGAACAGCGTCGCGCACACCCTGCGCCGGCTGCTCGGTGAGCCGGCTCCGGACCCCGCCTTCGAGGTGGACGCCGACCTGCGTCCGGAGGGGCGGCAGGGCGCGCTGTCGCGCAGCCTCTCGGCGTTCGCCGAGTACTACCAGCGCTGGGTCTCGACCTGGGAGGTGCAGGCGCTGCTGCGCGCCGACCCGGTGGCCGGCGACGAGGAGCTGGGGCGGGAGTTCGTCCGCCTGATCGATCCGCTGCGCTACCCGGCCGCGGGGCTCAGCAGCGAGCAGATCGCGGAGATCCGCCGGATCAAGGCGCGGGTGGACAGCGAACGGCTGCCCCGCGGCGCGGACCCCGCCACGCACACCAAGCTGGGTCGCGGTGGGCTGGCCGACGTCGAGTGGACCGTGCAGCTCCTCCAGCTGGAGCACGCCGCGGCCCACCCGCAGCTCCGGGTGACCTCCACGGTGGCGGCGCTGGGTGCCCTCGCCGACGCCGGGCTGCTCGCCGAGGACCAGCGGACCGCCCTGCAGACGGCGTGGGAGCTGGCCAGCCGGGCCCGCAACGCCGTCTTCCTGGTGCGGGGGCGCCCAGGGGACCAGCTGCCCCGGCAGGGACTGGAGCTGGGCGGGGTGGCGCGCGCCTGCGGCTACGGCCCCGACGTCGACCCCGGCCAGTTCCTCGACGACTACCGGCGGGTCACCCGGCACGCGCGCACCGTCGTCGACGCCGTCTTCTACGGCCGCACCGAGGAGGCCTGATCGCCGTGTACGTGCCCGCCGCCTTCGCCGCGCGCGACGACGCCGTCGCCGCGCTGCTGGCCGCGCCCGGCGCCGTCGACCTGGTCAGCGCCACCCCGGCGGGGCTGACCGCCACGACCCTGCCGATGGTCCACGACCCGGCGAGCGGCACGCTGCGAGGGCACCTCGCGCGGAACAACCCCCAGTGGCGGGAGACGGTGGGGGAGGTGCTGGTCATCGTCCGCGGGTCGGACGCCTACGTCTCGCCGTCCTGGTACGCAGCCAAGGCCGAGCACGGCCGCGTGGTGCCGACCTGGGACTACGTCGTCGCGCACGTGCACGGCGAGCTGGTGGTGCACGAGGACCCGGCCTGGCTCGCCGCGCACGTGGCGGCGCTAACCGACGCCCACGAGGGGGGCCGCGCCGAGCCGTGGGCGGTCGGCGACGCGCCGGAGCGGTTCGTCGCCGGCCAGCTGCGCGCCATCGTCGGGATGGAGGTCCGCATCGCCCGCGTCGAGGCGAAGTGGAAGCTCTCGCAGAACCGGTCGGCCGCCGACGTCGCCGGGGTGGTCGCCGGTCTGCGGGCCGACGGTGCCCGGGCGACGGCCGACGCGGTCGCCGCCGCCCGCCCGGGAGACCGGGGTTGAGCGGCGCGGCGCCCGGGAACCAGCCACCGGTGCCTCCCGAGATCCCGGCCCAGCGCCCTGCTGGCGACTCCGCCACCGACGCCCCCGTCCATACCGACGTCTCCGACGCCACCGACGCCACCGACGTCTCCGACGCCACCGACGTCTCCGACGCCACCGTGCGCGACCTGCCGCCGGCCGACGAGCCGACCGCGACCATCACGCCCTACCGCGACGGCCCGCTGGTGGTGCGCGGCGACTTCCGCCTGGTCGACACCGACGGCAACGAGATCGACCCCGGCCGGAAGACGGTGGCGCTGTGCCGGTGCGGGAAGTCCGGGATCAAGCCGTTCTGCGACGGCACGCACAAGCGGTCCGGCTTCCACGCCGCCAGCGCGCCCGCCCGGCCCCGCCCGGCGGCGCGCATCGTCGCCGAGGCGCGCGACAACCGCGGCTGAGCCGGCTGGACCGGGCCGGGCCACCGCGCGTTCACCGGCCGGTCACCGGGCGCTGGCCCGCCGCGGTCAGGGTGGGCGCGATCCCGCCCCGACCGCAGAAGGTGGCCCGTGCTCCGTCGCCCGCTCCGCCCCGTCCGTGCCGCCGTCCCCGCCGTGGTGACCGCCGGCCTGCTGACCGCCGTCCTCACCGCCGGCACGGCGTCGGCAGCCACCCCGCCGACGTTCCAGCCCCTGGCGACCTTCCCGGTCGCCGGTGAGGTCGCCGAGATCATCTCGGCCACCCCGGACGGCCGGACCGTCGTCTACACCGACTCCGAGCTGGGCCAGGTCGGCCTGGTCGACCTCAGCCGGCCGACCGCGCCCCGCCAGCTCGGCGCGATCGACGTGGGCGGCTCGCCGACCTCGGTCACGGTGATGTCCAACGCGCGGTACGCCCTCGTCGCCGTCGACACCACCACCGACCTGACCCGGCCCTCGGGACACCTGGCGGTGATCGACCTGCCGCGGCGGGAGGTGGTCCGCACCATCGACCTGGGTGGGCAGCCCGACTCGATCGACGTCGGGCCCAGCGGGGTCTTCGCGGCCATCGCCATCGAGAACCAGCGCGACGAGGACCTGCACGTCGACGGCGTCGAGGGCGGCCTGCCGCAGCTGTCGGCCGGCTACCTGTCCGTGGTCGACCTGCGCGGACCGGTGTCGGCGTGGACCGCCGGGCGGGTGGAGCTCACCGGCCTGCCGGGCATGGCCTTCCCCACCGATCCGGAGCCGGAGTTCGTCGACGTCGACGGCCGGGACATCGCGGCGGTGACGCTGCAGGAGAACAACGCGATCGCGCTGGTCGACCTGGCCCGCCGGCGGGTCGTGCACTCCTTCTCCGCCGGCACGGTCACCCGCGCCGACGCCGACACCGCCGACGACGGCACCGTCGCCTTCGACGACCCGCTCGTGGCGCCGCGGGAGCCGGACGCGGTCCAGTGGACGCTGCGCGGCGAGCTGGTCACCGCCGACGAGGGCGACCTGTTCGCCGACTCCGCCGGCGGCCGCGGGTGGACCGTCTTCGGCCAGGACGGCACGGTCCGCTGGACCAGCGGCGGTTCCGCTGAGCAGGCGCTGGCGGCCGAGGGGCGCTACCCCGACGGGCGCAGCGACGACAAGGGCGCGGAGTTCGAGGGCGTCGAGGTCTCGCGCATGCGCGGCACCGACTACGCGTTCATCGGCTCCGAGCGCGGCGACGCCGTGCTGGTCTACGACATCGGCCGCTCGGCCACCCCGCGGCTGCTCCAGGTGCTGCCCACCGGGGAGGCGCCCGAGGGCCTGCTCGCCATCGAGTCGCGGGAGCTCTTCGTGACCAGCGACGAGGACGACGGCACCCTGTCGGTCTTCGGCCTGCGCTGAGAACCGCAGGAGCCGGTCGCTGCTAGGCGGCGACCGGCTCCTGCTGCCGCAGGGCGGACCGTCCGGCGGCCCAGGCGTCCATCAGGTACCCGGCGGTGAGCCCGTCCAGGGCGAGCGAGCACTGCGCGCCGAAGAGGACGTCGGCGGCCAGCGCCGGCTGCTCGGCCACCAGCGACCCGCACATGTCGACGGCGGCGATCTGCTCGTGCACCGCGTCGGCCTCCACGTGCTCGTCGTAGAAGACGCTGGCGTCCGCGCCGAACCCCAGCCGCCGCAGACCGGCGGAGTAGCGCCGGCTCGGCTCGGAGGAGGTCATCTCCACCGCGGCCAGGTGGCCCAGGCAGGCGCCGCGCCACCGGCGGTGCAGGCCGAACAGCGACATGGTGTTCACCGAGGTGAAGGCGACCGCGGGGGCCTCGTCCCACAGCGCGCCGTAGCCGTCGTCCAGGCCCAGGTCGCGCATCATCCCGGCGAAGAGCCGGCTGTGCATGCGCTCGGGCGCCCCGCCGCCGTACTCGTCGGCCTGGATCTCCACCATCGCAGCCTTGCTCCGCCCGGAGATGCGGGGGATGGCCCAGGTGTGCGGGTCGCCCTCCTTGAGGTGGTAGACCGACCGCACGGTCAGGTACTCCCGCCACTGGTCGGCGGTGCCCTGCTTGGCCATGTACCGGGACAGCGACGGGCCGTCGTCGGCCTCGATGACCGCCGTGAGCTGCCGGTCGACGGTGTCCTCGGGGAGGTCGACGGCCGGGACGAGCGCCCGCAGGGCCCGCAGGTGCACCGCCTCCAGCAGTGCGCGCAGCCGCAGCAGCTCGGGGTCCCACTCCCAGGCGTCGTCGACGTCGTCGAAGCCCTGGTAGTGCAGCTCGTAACAGACGGCCAGGCTGAGCTGCAGGTCCTCGTCGGTGAGCGGGTCGGCGGTGGCGGCACCGAGTGCATCGAGCAGGGCCTCGGCGGTGGCGACGGTGGCCGGGCCGATCGAACCGCCGGTCAGGTCCGCGAACAGCGCGGCGCTCAGCGGGCCCCGTGGCTTGGGAAGGCGCATGTCAGCGATCATGCCCCGGACGGCGACGCCCCGAACGTGACCTGCCACCCCCCCCGGCCCGGGGGTCAGACGTGCGCGTCGAACGCGGTCGCCATCCTCGCCTGCTCCTCCAGCACGTCGTTGATCCGCGCCTGCACCGCGTCCAGCTGGCCGATGATCTCGCTGGTGGCGTGGATGCCGTCGGCGACCGCCTTGCTGCTGGCCTGGATCCCGGCGATCTGGTCGGAGACCCGCTGCGTGGCGTTGGCGGTCTCCCGGGCGAGGTCCTTGACCTCGCTGGCGACGACGGCGAAGCCCTTGCCGAGCTCACCGGCGCGGGCGGCCTCGATGGTGGCGTTGAGGGCGAGCAGGTTGGTCTGGTCGGCGATGCCCGAGATGATCCGGATGACCTCACCGACCGCCGCCGACGCCTCGTCCAGCGAGACCACCTCGCCGGTCATCGTGGAGGCCTGGCTGACCGCGCTCTCGGCGACCCGGCCGGCGTCGCCGGCGGCCTCGCGCAGCCGGGACACGGTGTCCAGCAGCTCGCGGGCGTTCTCCGCGGACTCCTCGGTGCGCCGCAGCACGTCCAGCCGCTGCGAGACCAGCTGCTGCACGTTGCGCAGGGCCGAACGGCGCGACTCCGACAGCTCGATGGTCTCGGTGACGAAGAAGTCCATCGTGCCGATGACCCGCCCGCCGACCAGCAGCGGGAAGCAGACCCCGGACTTCACGCCGGCGCGCTGGGCTGCCGGGGCCCGCACGCAGTCGGTCATCTCACCGATGTCGCTGACGAAGTACAGGTCCCGCGCGCGCCAGGCCCGGCCGGAGAGCCCGACGCCCTCGGCGAAGGAGGCGGCCAGGGTGACCGTGCGGAACTCCTCGCCGGCCGAGCCGGACTCCTGCTGGAACCGCAGCACGCCGGCGGACTCGTCCAGCGCCCAGTAGGAGCCGTAGGCCCAGCCGAACGCCTCCCGCACGGTGTCCAGCGCGATGCGCAGCGCGGACGCCTGGTCGATGGCCGCCCCGAGCTCGGTGACGACGGTCGTCACCGCGACCCGGTCGTCGAGGGTCTCCTGCAGCTCGTTCCTGGCCAGCGCGGCCCGGCGCGCGTGCGACAGCAGCCGACCCAGGGAGTCCCACTTGCCCTGACGGGCCCCGGTGAAGGGCAGCTCGCCGCGGGCGTAGTACTCGTTCAGCGCCACGACGACGCCGTTCTCCACCGTCGGCAGCACGCAGCCGTGGGTGGCACCGGCCATCCGGGCACCGGACCAGCGGAGGCAGGTCGCCGGGTCGCTGCCCTCGTCGACCAGCACGGCGGCCTTCGAACGGAGCGCCTGACCGGCGTAGCCGTCGGCGGAGGTGACCCGGTCCACGCGGGCCGCCGGGGTCGCCGCGAGGGAACCGGTCATCTCGCCGTGTTCCCCGACCAGCCGGAAGGCGCTGTCGGAGCCGGGGAGCCAGCTGGCCCCGTAGCAGAGCCCCAGCTCGTCGACGAGCGTGGCGGTGATGGTGCGGTGCGCCTCGACGGCGTCGGTGACCCCGCGGTCCAGGACCGCGATCACCTTCTCCACCGCCTCCACGTCCCGGGGCATCTCCGCCGGGGTGAGGGGAGCGCGCTCCGGGGTGCTGGTGCGCCGCCTCATCTGTCGTCCCCCATGTCTCGTGGCCGTCCGGCCGCCGTGCGCGGCCTGCCCGCGCGGACCGACCCCGGTGCGCCGGCCAGGTCCAGGTCTCCCGTCCTCTTCGGCAGCCGGGGGACGGTGTTGAGCCGACGACCGGATAGGGCGCAATCAGATGGTGCGTCCGGGCAGCGGGGGTGAGCTCAGAAGCCGGCGGCCTTGTCCACGACGTTGACCAACGGCTCCCCGGCCGCGAAGCGGCGGCAGTTCTCCGCGAGCACCGCGTATCGGCGCTCCTCCAGGTCCGGGCCGCGGTCGGCCACGTGCGGGGTGATCAGGACCCGGGGTGCACTCCACAGGGGCGAGTCGGCGGGGAGCGGTTCGGGGTCGGCCACGTCGACGCCGGCTGCGCCGAGCAGCCCGTCACTGAGGGCTCGGGCCAGGTCTGCGGTCACGGTGGTGGCACCACGGCCCACGGTGACGTACAACGCGCCACGGCGCATCCGGCGGAAGCGGGCCAGGTCGAACGTCCCTGCGGTCGCGGCGGTCTCGGGCAGGACGTTCACCACCGCGTCAGCGCGGGGGAGGAGCGCGTCGAGGGCGTCGGGACCGTGCACCTCGGCCACGCCCGGCGGCGGGTCCGCAGGGCGCGCATCGGTCGCCAGCACGGTCATCCCCAGCGCGGCGCCCAGCCGGCCGATCTCGGCGCCGACGCTGCCCAGGCCGGCGACCAGCAGGGTCGCCCCGTCCAGGTGCAGCACCGGCCCCTCGTCGGGGCGCCACGAGTGCTCGTCCTGCTGGGCCCGGTACACGTCCAGGCGACGGGCCAGCGCGAGCAGCAGCGCGATGGCGTGCACCCCGACCGAGTCGCCGTAGATGCCCCGGACGTTGGTGACGACGACGTCGGACTCGACCAGTTCGGGGAAGAAGTACCCCGACGGCGGGTTCGCCTGGGGGGAGTGCAGCCACCGCAGCCGGCCGGCGGCGGCCAGCAGCCGGGGCGTGAGGGTGCCGAACGCCGCCTCCGCCTCGGTCAGCAGCCCGGCCAGCTCGTCCTCCCCGGCCCCGGCCGGAGCCAGCACGACGTCCAGCTGCGGCACCTGTTCGGCCAGCCGCTCTCGCCAACCCGCCAACGACCTGCCCGCCTGCGGCAGGAGCACCAGCCGTGGCGTCATCGTGTGCCCTCCTCGTGGTCGGCGCCGTCCGGCAATCCTCGCCCAGCCGGCCGCGCCCCGCGCACCGGGCAGGCCCGGAACGCACCGCGGCCCCCGTTCCCTGCGCGCACGCAGGGAACGGGGGCCGCGGTGACCACGCCGGGATCAGATGTCGTAGTACATCGCGAACTCGTGCGGGTGCGGGCGGAGGCGGATCGGGTCGATCTCGTTCTCCCGCTTGTACTCGATCCAGGTCTCGATCAGGTCGGAGGTGAACACGCCACCGTCGAGCAGGTAGTCGTGGTCGACCTCGAGCCGGTCGAGGACGGCGTCGAGCGAGGCGGGCACCTTGTCGATGCCCAGGGCCTCCTCGGGCGGCAGCTCGTAGAGGTCCTTGTCGACCGGCGCCGGGGGCTCGATCTTGTTCTTGATGCCGTCGAGGCCGGCCATCAGCATCGCGGAGAACGCGAGGTAGGGGTTGGCCGACGGGTCGGGCACGCGGAACTCGATGCGCTTGGCCTTCGGGCTGTCGCCGGAGATCGGGATGCGGCAGCAGGCCGAGCGGTTGCGCGCGGAGTAGACCAGGTTGATCGGCGCCTCGTAGCCGGGCACCAGCCGGTGGTAGCTGTTCACCGTCGGGTTGGTGAAGGCCAGCAGCGAAGGAGCGTGCGCCAGCAGCCCACCGATGTAGTGGCGAGCGGTGTCGGACAGCCCCGCGTAGCCGGTCTCGGCGTGGAAGAGCGGCTCGCCGTCCTTCCACAGGCTCTGGTGGCAGTGCATGCCCGAGCCGTTGTCGCCGAACAGCGGCTTCGGCATGAAGGTCGCGGTCTTGCCGGCGGCGAAGGCGGTGTTCTTGATGATGTACTTGAACAGCATCAGGCTGTCGGCCGAGCGCAGCAAGGTGTCGAACTTGTAGTTGATCTCGGCCTGACCGCCGGTGCCGACCTCGTGGTGGCCGCGCTCGAGCTGCAGCCCCGCGTTGGCCAGGTTGACCATCATGTCCGCGCGCAGGTCGCTGTAGTGGTCGTACGGCTCGACCGGGAAGTAGCCGCCCTTGGCGCGGGTCTTGTAGCCCAGGTTCGGGCCGCCGTTCTCACCGGTCAGCGAGCCCGAGTTCCACGAGCCCTCGACCGAGTCGATGTGGTAGTAGCCCTCGTTGATGCCGGTGCTGTGCCGGATCGAGTCGAAGACGTAGAACTCGGCCTCGGGGCCGAAGTAGGCGGTGTCGGCGATGCCGGAGCTCGCGAGGTAGGCCTCGGCCTTCTTCGCCACGTTGCGCGGGTCGCGGCTGTAGGCCTCGCGCGTGATCGGGTCGTGGATGAAGAAGTTGACGTTCAGCGTCTTGTGCGCCCGGAACGGGTCGACGAAGGCGCTGTTCGCGTCGGGCAGCAGCAGCATGTCCGACTCGTTGATCGCCTGGAAGCCGCGGATCGAGGACCCGTCGAAGCCCAGACCCTCGCTGAACGTGTCCGGGCCGAAGGTCTCCGCCGGGATGGTGAAGTGCTGCATGACGCCGGGGAGGTCGCAGAACCGGACGTCGACGAACTTCACGTCGTTGTCGCGGATGTAGGCGGTGACCTCGTCGGGACTGGTGAACATCGATCCTCCGGGAGTGGACGGACAGCCGACACGCAAGCTACGAGCGTGCGATTGCCCTGGGGTGTCTCTCGTGTTTCCGGGGCGTAACACCGCCTCCGGCGTGTCGCGCCGGGAGCCGGACGGCGCCCACCGAGGCGTGCACGGGGCACGTCCTAGGCTGGCGGACGTGGCCAGTGACGACGTCTCACCTTCTCAGGGGCGCACCCGGGGCGCCGCACTGGGGTTGCCGGCCACCGGCCCGGGCGCGCTGGCGAGCTTCGGGCAGCGGGTGGCGCAGTACTTGATCGACGCGGTGGCGGCGGCCTTGATCGCGGGGCTGTTCACCGCGCCCGAGGCGCCCCGGCTGTGGAGCCTGCTCAGCTTCGGCGTCATCACCGTCGTCTCGCTGGTGCTCGCCGGCCAGACCCCCGGCATGCGGGTGATGGGGCTGCGCCTGGCGCACCCGCACCCCGCGCAGCGGCCGGCGCTCTGGCGCGCCGTCGTCCGCACCGCCCTGCTCATGGCCCTCGTCCCGGCGCTCGTGGTCGACTCCGACGGCCGGGGGATGCACGACCGGCTCACCGACACCGCGGTGGTCCGCGACCGGGCCTGAGAACCGTTCCCCACCCCGCGCGCGAACGGCGGGGCGCCCGGGCGGCCGACGACGAACGCCCCCGGCCGCAGGGCCGGAGGCGTTCGTCGTCGGGGTGCCGGGCTCAGCGGCGGCGGACCTGCCGCTGGCTGATCGACATCTGGCGCCCACCGGGGAGCGGGCCGCCGGGAACCGGCATCCGGCTGCCACCCAGGGCGCTCATCCGCTTCGACAGCGCGTTGACCTCGGCGCCGGACAGGTTGCGGGGGAGCTTCATGACGTGCGCGCTGAGCTTCTTCAGCGGCACCTCGCCCTCGCCGTCACCGACCACGACGTCGTAGATCGGGGTGTCGCCGACGACCTTGGCCATCCGGCGCTTCTCCTGCGCGATCAGGCCGCGCACCCGCTGCGGGGTGCCCTCGCCGACCAGGATGATGCCGGGCCGCCCGAGCACCCGGTGCAGGGCGTCGAACTCCCGCGTGCCGGCGATGCCGGAGGAGACCCGCCAGTCACCGCGCATGCCCTCGAGCACCCAGGACGCCGCGCCGGGCTGGCCCTCGACCTGCCGGTACGCCGAGCCCTGGGCGCGCCGGCCGAACACGATGAGGGCGGCGAGCAGCCCGAGGGCGATGGCGACGGGCAGGAACAGGAACGGCGAGCTGAAGACGAGCAGCCCGAACAGCTCCACCGCGGCCGCCACCACCACGAAGGCGATGAGCATGATCCAGGGGAGCTTGGGGTCGTTGCGGCGGGTCAGCGTGTAGGCCTGGCGGATCATCCCCGCCTGGCTCTTGAGCTTGGCCAGCCGCTTCACCTTGGGCTTGCCGTCCTTGCCGCTCTTGCCGCTCTTGCCGCTCGTGGCCTTGCCCGCGGCGGTGGCGTCGGTGTTGCGTCCGGGCGCGCCGCCGGCCGGGCCCCGGCCGGCCTTGCCGGCGGGGGCGGAGGTGTCGGTGGACCTGCTGCGTGCCATGCGTCGAGGATAGCCAGAGGGCCGGCTGTCCCCTGCGACTCGCGAGCGCGCGGCGGGCCCCTGCGCCCGGCCGAGGAGCGGGATCAGCTGCGGACGGCGAGCCCGCGCGCCTCCGCGGCCTGCTGGTAGAGCCGCCCCGCCCGGTACGAGCTGCGCACGAGCGGCCCGGCCAGCACGCCGGGGAAGCCCATCTCCTCGGCCTGGGCGGCGAAGCCGACGAACTCGTCGGGCTTGACCCAGCGGATCACCGGGTGGTGCCGGACGCTCGGCCGCAGGTACTGGGTGATGGTCAGCAGGTCGCAGCCGGCATCGCGGAGGGCCTGCATGGTCTCCACGACCTCGTGCGGCTCCTCGCCCATGCCCAGGATCAGGTTGGACTTGGTGACCAGGCCGGCCTCGCGGGCCGCGGTGATCACCGCGAGCGACCGCTCGAAGCGGAACCCGGGGCGGATCCGCTTGAAGATGCGGGGCACCGTCTCGACGTTGTGCGCCAGCACCTCCGGCCGGGAGGAGAAGACCTCGGCCAGCTGGTCGGGGTCGGCGTTGAAGTCGGGGATGAGCAGCTCGACGCCGCAGCCGGGGATGGCCGCGTGGATCTGCCGGACGGTCTCGGCGTACAGCCACGCGCCGCCGTCGGGGAGGTCGTCGCGGGCGACGCCGGTGACCGTGGCGTAGCGCAGGCCCATGGTGGCGACGCTCTCGGCGACCCGGCGCGGCTCGTCACGGTCGAAGTCGGCGGGCTTGCCGGTGTCGATCTGGCAGAAGTCGCAGCGCCTGGTGCACTGGTCACCGCCGATGAGGAAGGTGGCCTCCCGGTCCTCCCAGCACTCGTAGATGTTGGGGCAGCCGGCTTCCTCGCAGACCGTGTGCAGCCCCTCGCGGCGCACCAGCGACTTCAGCTCGGTGTACTCCGGGCCGGTCCTGAGCTTCGTCTTGATCCACTCGGGCTTGCGCTCGATGGGGGTCTGGCTGTTGCGGACCTCCAGGCGCAGCAGTTTGCGGCCGGCGGGCTCGATCCGGGACGCGTCGCCCGGGGTGTTCGCGGTTGCCTCGTTCGTGGTCGCCTCGTCCATGCCCAGGCTCATGACCAGCACGGTACTCCCGGCTGCCGACGCCCCCGGACGTGCAGGAGGAGGCCCGGCGCGAGTGCGCCGGGCCCCCTCCTGGTGGTGCTGCGGTCAGCCGCGGGTGTTGCCCGGCGTGCCCGCGGGGCCGCCGGTGTCGTCCGCGTCCGGCCCCGCCGTGGCGACCGGGGTGTCCGGGTCGTTGCGGGTGCTGGTGGTCGGCTCCGGGGTGGACTGGTTGCTCGGCTCAACCGGGCCGGAGGCCGGCTGGGCCTCCAGCGCGCCGATGTCGGTGTCGGTGGGAGCGGAGTCCGACGGAGCGGTCTCCGCGGTCGAGACGGCCTTCCCGCTCTGCGATGCGGGGCTCTCGGTGCCGCCGGCCGGGGTGCTGGGGGAACTGGACACGGGGTCCTCTCGGTAGCTGGGCACGGGCCCGTCGCCGGTGGGCGCGGGGTTCCACGGGTCCTCGCCCTTCTTCCCCCGCAGGGCCACGACCACACCCGCGACGACCGCGAGGACGGCGAGGACCCACGGCCACCGCCGCGGCGCCTTCTCCTCGATGCCGACGCCCCGCTTGACCGAGGTGACGGTCGCGGCGGTGCGCTTCGCGGCGTCCTTGCGTGCCCGGGCGGTGGCCTTCTCCAGCGCGGCACGGCGCTTGGCGGCCTTGCGGGACAGCTCGTCGGCCCGCTTGCCCAGCTTGTCGGCCTTCTTGCCGGCGGCTCGGCGACCGGTCTCGGCCGCGGCCACGGCGGCGGCGAGCCGGGCGGCGGCGGTCTCGCGGGCGGCCTCGGCAGCGGCCACCGCATCGCGGCGCGCCTTCTCGGTCTGGGTGCCGGCGGCGGTGCCCAGGGTGGCCGCGGTGGCGGCGAGCTCCGCGCTGCGGGCCTCCAGCTGGGCCCGGGCCGCCTCGACGCTGGCGAGCAGGTTCCCCCGCGCCGTCTCGAAGGCCGGCCCGGCTGCCTCGCGGGCCGCCGTCACCCGTGGGGTGGCGTAGGTGGCGGCCGCGGTGGATGCCGCGGTCAGCCGCGGGCCGGCGGCCTCGAGGTTGGTGCGCGCGGTCCGGGCGGCGTTCTCCCACGCCGGCCCGGCCGCCTCGCGGGCGGCCTCGATCCGCGGGGTGGCGGCGGCGACCGCCGTCTCCAGGTTCGCCCGGGCGACCTTGGCGGCGGCCTCCAGGCGGGGCACGACGTCCTTCTCGTACGTCTTCTGCGCCGCCCCGAGCCGGGGGGCCAGCACGTCACGGGCAGCGTCGAGCTGCGGGGCCAGGGCCGCGACCGCGGCCTCCACCCGCGGGGCGACGTCGGTGGCGTAGGTCTGCTGCGCCGCCTTGGTCGCCGCCGCCACCTGCGGCCCGAGCTGGTCCGCCGCGGCCCGACGGGCCTCGGTGACCGCGGCGCCGATGTGGGCGAACCCCTCTTGCAACTCGGTCCCGATGACCTCTGTCGAGCTCTTCTTGCGGAACACTCCAGCACCTCCGAGTTGATCGCGTCGCGATCATCCTGCCCGCCATCGCCCGTGGGCACACCCCGAGTCGCCCGCTGGGCGGGTGGCCTGCCGGCCAGCAGGGGGCGGTCGGGCTGGCTAGGTTCCACCCCGTGCAGCTACGGATCTTCACCGAACCCCAGATGGGCGCCACCTACGACGACCTGCTCGCGGTGGCCCGCCGCACCGAGGAGACCGGTTTCGACGCCTTCTTCCGCTCCGACCACTACCTCACGATGGGCGGCGACGGCCTCCCCGGGCCGACCGACGCCTGGGTCACCCTCGCCGGGCTCGCCCGTGAGACGAGCCGGATCCGGCTGGGCACGCTGATGACGGCGGCCACCTTCCGGCTGCCCGGCCCGCTCGCCATCTCGGTGGCCCAGGTCGACCAGATGAGCGGCGGCCGGGTGGAGCTCGGCATCGGCTCGGGCTGGTTCGCCGAGGAGCACAGCGCCTACGGCATCCCGTTCCCCGAGCTGGGGGAGCGCTTCGACCGGTACGAGGAGCAGCTGGCCGTCATCACCGGGCTGTGGAACACCCCGGTGGGGGAGACCTTCGACTTCCCCGGGCAGCACTACCAGCTCTCCGGGTCCCCGGCGCTGCCCAAGCCGGTGCAGCCCGGCGGCATCCCGATCCTGGTCGGCGGCAACGGCAGGAGGCGCACCCCGCGGCTCGCGGCGAGGTACGCCGCCGAGTTCAACGTGCCGTTCCAGTCGGCGGAGGACAACGCCCGGCTGTTCGCCGGGGTGCGGGACGCCTGCACGGAGGTCGGCCGCGACCCGGGTGAGCTGGTCTACAGCTCCGCGCTGGTGCTCTGCGTCGGCCGGGACGAGGCGGAGCTGGCCCGCCGGGCCGCCGCCATCGGCCGGGACGTCGACGAGCTGCGCGCCCGCGGCGTCGCCGGCACCCCGGCGGAGGCGGTGGAGGTCCTGGGGCGCTACGCCGAGGCGGGCGCCACCCGCGTGTACCTGCAGGTGCTCGACCTCTCCGACCTCGACCACCTGGACCTGGTCGCCGCCGAGGTGGCCCCGCAGCTGGCGTGAGCAGCGCGGCGCCCCGCCCACCGGTGGTGGGCGGGGCGCCGGTGCCTCAGCGGAGCTCGGAGGCCAGCGGCTCCAGAGCCGCGCGTGAGCCCAGCCAGGTGTTCGCCCGCTGCAGGTCGTCGTCGAAGTCGACCTCGACGGCGGAGAACCGGGAGATGTCCACCGGGCGGAAGCGCACCCCGGCCCGCTGGATCGCCAGCTCCATGCCGCGCTCGAAGTAGTCGTTCGCGTCGCAGGCGACGAGGTGCTCGATCAGCGCGGCCTTGTCGGCACCGGAGACGTAGTTGATGCCGACCGCCTCGCCGAGCCCGCCGACGACGGTCTTGGACAGCTCGGCGATGAAGCCGTCGTCGTCCAGGGTGTACTTGACCTCCTCGTCGGCGACGGTGGAGGTGTCCACGCAGACGAAGCTCTCGTCGGCCTGGATGAGCGGGGCGGCGTGGTCGAGCACCGCCGGGTCGAAGACCACGTCGCCGTTCATCCAGAGCACTCCGCCGGCCTGGGAGGACCGCAGCGCCTTGAGCAGGCTCTGCGAGGTGTTCGTGACGGCGAAGTCGGGGTTGAACGCGAAGAGCAGGTCCGGCTGCGCCCGCATGACGGCCTTGGCGCGGTAGCCCACCACCGCGGTCACCGGGGCCGCGGCGCCGAAGACCGCACGGATGCCGTCCAGCTGCTGCTGCATGATGCTGCGGCCGTCCATCAGCTGGGTCAGCGGCTTGGGCAGCTTGCGGCCCAGCCGGGTGCCCATGCCGGCGGCCAGGATGACCACCTGCGGGGCGGCGGCGGGGGTGGCGGACGAGCCGTCGGCCACCGCCGGCCGCGACCGCCGATCGCGGCCCCCGGTCAGGATCGGGTCAGCAGCGCGCATGCTCATCTCCTCGGTTCGTCGTTCGTCGGGGTGGCGCCGGACGGGTCGGCAGCGCCCGTCCGGGGGAAGAACAGCTCCAGGACCCGGTCGGTCGCGTGGCCGTCCTCGAGGGAGCAGAACGTCTCCTGGAACCGGGTGTACCGCTCGGTGGGTTCCCACGGCCGCCGACCGAGCTCGGCGATCGCGTCGAGCACCTCGTCGCTGGTGGACAGCAGCGGGCCCGGAGCGGCCTCGGCCAGGTCGAAGTAGAAGCCCCGCAGGGTGTCCTGGAAGTAGTCCAGGTCGTAGGTGAAGTTGAGGATCGGCTTCCCGGTGACGGCGAAGTCGAACATCGTCGAGGAGTAGTCGGTGACCAGGACGTCGGCGGCCAGGTACAGGTACCGGATGTCCGGGTAGCGCGAGACGTCGCGGACCGGCGCGCCCGCCGGCACCTCCAGCCGGTCGGAGACCATCTGGTGCAGGCGCAGCAGCAGCACGTGGTCCTCGCCGAGGCCGTGGGCGAAGTCCCCGAGGTCGAGCGGGAAGGTGTGCTGCGGTCCGTCGCCCCCGCCGAACACCTGGTCGTCGCGCCACGTCGGGGTGTACAGCACGGCGGTGACGCCGTCGGCGATCCCCAGGGCGTCACGGACCTCGGCCCGGATGCGCTCCCGGTCCGGTGAGCTCAGCAGGTCGTTGCGCGGGTAGCCCGTCTCGTGCACCGGCCCCGTGAACCCGAAGGCCTTGCGGAACCGCGGCGTGCTGACGGCGTTCGGGGACAGCAGCGCGTCCCACCGCGCGATCTCGGTGTCCAGGTAGGCCAGCCGGCCCTCCGGGGCCCACAGCACGTCGTTGTGGATCCGCTTCAGCGGTGTCCCGTGCCAGGTCTGCAGGTAGGTCGTGCCCGGCTGCTTGTCCCAGTCGAACCCGATGTGGTCGTTGGACACCACGACGTCGGCGGACTCCAGCGCGGCCCGGGCCCCGGCGGTGCCGAACTCGACGGTCGTCACGTCGGCCGGGAAGTCGCCCACGCGGTCCGGGGCGGCCAGCCAGACGACCTCGTGGTCGTCGCCGCGCTGCCGGAGGGCTTCGAAGATCGTCCGCGGGCTGTCGGAGTACACCCCGCGGAAGCTGTTGAGCACGACCCTCACCGGGCACCTCCCGCCACGGTCGCCGGGCGCCCGGCCGACGTCGGCAGCAGCAGGTCGGTCAGCTCCGCCCAGGAGGAGACCAGTGCGACCACGCCGGCGTCCCGCAGTTGGGCCGCGCGCTCGGCCCGCTCGCCGGGAGCCACGAACCGCAGGTTGCCCACGGTGGGGCAGCCGGCCCGGACGGCGGAGAGCGCACCGGCCACCGAGTCCTCGACCGCCAGGCCCTGCTCGGGGGAGATGCCCAACTGGTCGCAGGCGTGCAGGTACACCGCCGGATCGGGCTTGCTGGTCGGCGTCGGCAGGGAGTCCTCCGCGCTGTACCGCAACGTCGGTGGGATGAGGCCGTCCAGCTCCGCAGCGGTGAAGCAGGCCGCCAGCCGGGTGAGTGCGCTGGAGCTGACCGCGGCGAGGGTGAGCCGCTCGCCGATCGCGGTGAGCGCGGCGGTCACGTCGGCGTCGGGACGCAGCTCCCGGCCGAGGTGCTCGGTCACCACGCGCCGCTCCTCCGCGACCCACTCGTCGAGGTCGGTCACCTCGACGCGGTGCGCCGCGGCCAGGTCGGCGGCGGTGGAACGGAAGTTCCGGCCCGTCGCGGCCCGGCGGAGCTCCTCGGCGGTGAAGCGGTCCGGGATCCCGTGGGCGGCCAGGAAGCGGTTGGTGACGCCGGCCGATGCGACGAAGGCCGGCTCCTCGGAGGGGAACAGGTTCCCGTCGGCGTCGCAGAGCAGCGCCGTGAGGCCTTCGGCCCGCGTGGTCCTGATCTCTGGCATCTGGGGTGGTCTCCTGGGGGTCCGGGCCGGTGGGGGCGTGGTCATGCGGACAGCAGGTCGTCGTGGACGACCGACACCCGGTTCGGGGTGGCGGGGTCGACCACCGGGTGCTCGCCGCTGCGGGCCAGTGCCCGGGCGACCGTGACCCGGACACCGTCCGCCTCCAGGTCCTGCAGGGCGCGGGTCAGCGCCGCCACGAACGTCGGGTCGGTGGCCAGGTCGCCGAAGACCGGGTGCAGACCCAGCAGCGGCCGGGGGTCCGTGCCCCCCGCGCGGGCCAGCCCGCGCAGCTGGTCGGCGAGCTCGTCCTCGACCACCAGTTCGCCGCCCTGCAGGTCCGTGCCCCGCACGTACCGGCACCAGCCGGCGACCGCGAGGGTCAGCAGCTCGGTCGGGCGTCCCTGCGTCAGCCCCGCGCGCAGGGACGGGAGCACGTGCAGCGGCACCTTGGACGACCCGCGCCGGCACAGCCGCTCCAGGCGGTCGCCGATGGCCGGGTCGGCGAAGCGGCGCAGCAGGCGCGTCTGGTAGTCGGCCAGGTCGACCCCGGCGGGGGCGGTGAGCAGCGGCCCGATCTCCACGGCCATGAGCTGGGTCGCGTAGCGGCGGAGCACCGGGTCGGCCATCACCTCGTGCACGTAGCGGTGGCCGGCCAGCGAGCCGAGGTGGCCCAGGGCCGAGTGGCTCGCGTTGAGCAGCCGTGTCTTGATGAGCTCGTGGCCGCCGACGTCGTCGGCGAACTGCACGCCGACCTGCTCCAGCGGCGGGCGTCCGTTGCAGAAGGAGTCCTCCAGGACCCACTGCGAGAACGGTTCGGTGATGACCGGCCAGCGGTCGTCGACGCCGTTCCGCTCCGCGAGGGCGATCCGGTCCTGCAGGCTGGTGCGGGGCGTTATCCGGTCGACCATGCTGCCCGGGAACGTCACGTGCTCGTCGATCCACCGGGCCAGCGACTCGTCGCGGAGCTGCGCGAACCCCACCACCGCGGCGCGGGCGATCTCGCCGTTGCGCTGCAGGTTGTCGCAGGACAGCACGGTGAACGGCGGGCGCCCGGCCCGGCGCCGGCGGTCCAGCGCCTCGACGATGTAACCGAACAGCGAGGCGGGGCGGTGCGGATCGGCCAGGTCGGCCCGGACCGCCTCGTCGGGGTGGAAGTCGCCGGTCGCGGGGTCGACCCGGTAGGCGGTGCCGGTGACGGTCATGGTCACCAGCCGGGTCCGCTCGTCGGTGAGCACCGCCAGCACCGTCTCCGGGGAGTCCGGCGCGAAGTGGTAGTCGACCAGGGAACCGACCACCCGGGCCTGCTCGCCCTCGCAGCTGCGTTCCACCACCGTGTAGAGGTGGTCCTGCGGCCGGAGGGCGTCGCGCATCGCGGGGGAGTGCAGGCCCACGCCGACCACGCCCCAGTCGGTGTCGCCCTGCTCGGCCAGTTCGTCGAAGTAGACCAGCTGGTGGGCGCGGTGGAAGCCGCCGACGCTGAAGTGGACGACGGCGGGGGTGAGCGCCGTGCGGTCGTAGGTGGGCACCCGGACACGTCCGGCGAGCAGCGGCAGGGCGTGCTGGTTCAGGGGGACCGCGCCGGCGACGTCCACGTGACCCGCGGGTGCCGGGCCGGGCTGGGTGAGCTCTGCCATGCGCGGTCCTCCTCTTCTCGCGGGCACCGGGGGTGCGCGGTCACTGCTCGTGCGGTTGCGATCATCTCGCCGCGCCGCCGGTGGGCGGGCTGTTGCCCGGGGTCCCCGGACCTCGGTGCGGACCGGCCTCCACCGGAGGCGCTGCGGCCGGGGCGGGGACGCCGTCGGCCTGCCGCGTCTCCGGGAGCGCGCCGCTCCACGACCATGCGCAGGCGGCGCTGCTGCTCAACGCCGGAGTGCTGCCGTGCCCGGTCGGGGGGCGCGACAAACAAGGGTGATCATGACACCCCTCGGTGAACAGGCGTACGGCGAGCGCCACGGGCCCCGGTTCGGTGGGAGTTTCAGCGACCGGGACGTACCCGCGCCGTGACCGCTGTCGCTGCTCGGAGGCCGACCTGCCCGGCCGGCGCGCACGCTAGGATCGCCCCGTGACCGGCGGACTCCTCCTTCTCCGGCCGTGCTGACCTGACCGATCGGACCAGCACGGCGACCCCTCCTGCGTGAGGGGTCTTTTCATGTCCGCAGCCCTTGCCTGCCCCCGGGAGCACCAGCCATGAGCCAGACGGCCAGCCAGAGCACCGACCCGACCAGTGACGTGCCGCCGCACCGGTACACCCCGCAGCTGGCCCAGCAGATCGAGCTCGCCTGGCAGGACCGCTGGGACGCCGACGGGACCTTCCACACGCCGAACCCGGTGGGGCCGCTCAGCGAGGGCTTCGACCGGGTGGCCGACCGCCCCAAGGCCTTCGTGATGGACATGTTCCCGTACCCCTCGGGGGCCGGGCTGCACGTCGGGCACCCCCTGGGGTACCTGGGCACCGACGTCACCAGCCGCTTCCTGCGGATGGACGGGCACAACGTGTTGCACCCGATGGGCTACGACGCCTTCGGTCTGCCCGCCGAGCAGTACGCCGTGCAGACCGGGCAGCACCCGCGCGTCACCACCGAGGCCAACATCGCCGCGATCAGCGCCCAGCTGCGCCGGCTGGGCGTCGACCACGACACCCGGCGCACCTTCGCCACGATCGACCCGGGCTACTACAAGTGGACCCAGTGGATCTTCCGGCAGGTCTTCGAGGCGTGGTTCGACGAGACCGCCGACGGCGGCCGTGGCCGGGCCCGGCCGATCCCCGAGCTGGTCGCCGAGCTGGACGCCGGCACCCGGCAGCCCGCCGCGGGCACCCTGCCCGAGGGCCGCACCTGGGCCGAGCTGGACGACGTCGAACGACGGCGGGTCGTCGACGGGCACCGGCTGGCCTACCGGCACGAGGCGCCGGTCAACTGGTGCCCGGGGCTGGGCACCGTGCTCTCCAACGAGGAGGTCACCGCCGACGGGCGCTCCGAGCGGGGCAACTTCCCGGTGTTCCGCCGTCCGCTGACCCAGTGGATGATGCGGATCACCGCCTACGCCGAGCGGCTGATCGACGACCTGGACCGGTTGGACTGGTCGGACTCGCTCAAGCAGATGCAGCGCAACTGGATCGGCCGCTCGACCGGCGCGCGGATCCGGTTCGGCGTGGGTGGGGGCGAAGCCACGGGATCGGAGGTCGCCGAGTCCATCGAGGTCTTCACCACCCGACCCGACACCCTGTTCGGCGCCACCTACCTGGTGCTGGCCCCCGAGCACCCGCTGGTGGCCGCGCTGACCGCCGCCTCCTGGCCGGAGGGCGCCGACCCGCGCTGGACCGGCGGGGCGGCGAGCCCGGCGGAGGCGGTCGCTGCGTACCAGCTGCAGGCCTCGCGCCGTTCGGAGCTGGAACGGCAGACCGAGGGCCGGGACAAGACCGGGGTCTGGCTGGGCGTCACCGCGCGCAACCCGCTGACCGGTCGTGACCTGCCGGTGTTCATCGCCGACTACGTGCTGACCGGCTACGGCACCGGCGCGATCATGGCCGTGCCCGGTGAGGACCAGCGCGACTGGGACTTCGCCCAGGCGTTCGGGCTGCCCGTCGTCCGCACGGTGCAGCCGCCGGCCGACTTCGACGACGCCTCCGGCGCCTGGACCGGCACCGGGCCGATGATCAACAGCTCGAACGAGCAGCTGTCGCTGGACGGGCTGGACAAGGCCGCGGCGATCGCGAAGGTCACCGACTGGCTGGTGGCCACCGGCCACGGTGAGGCGACCACCACCTACAAGCTGCGCGACTGGCTGTTCAGCCGGCAGCGCTACTGGGGTGAGCCGTTCCCGGTCGTCTACGACGAGCACGACCTGCCGATCGCCGTCCCGGACTCGTTGCTCCCGGTGCTGCTGCCCGACGTCGACGACTACTCGCCGAAGACCTTCGAGATCGACGACGCCGACTCCAAGCCGGAGCCGCCGCTGTCCCGGGCCACCGAGTGGACGACGGTCACCCTCGACCTGGGCGACGGGCCGAAGCGGTACCGCCGGGAGACCAACACGATGCCCAACTGGGCGGGCTCCTGCTGGTACTACCTGCGCTACGCGGACCCGACGAACGACGAGCGCTTCGTCGACCCGGAGCTGGAGCGGTACTGGATGGGCCCGCGCGAGCCCGGCGACGTGGGCGGGGTCGACCTGTACGTCGGCGGTGTCGAGCACGCGGTGCTGCACCTGCTGTACGCCCGGTTCTGGCACAAGGTGCTGTTCGACCTGGGGCACGTGTCCAGCGAGGAGCCCTTCCGCCGCCTGGTCAACCAGGGGTACATCTCCGCCTACGCCTACACCGACGAGCGGGGCTTCTACGTGCCCGCGGCCGAGGTCGTCGAGCGCGACGGCCAGTACTGGTTCGAGGGCAGGCCGGTCGACCGTGAGTACGGGAAGATGGGCAAGAGCCTCAAGAACGTCGTGACGCCGGACGAGATGATCGCGATGTTCGGCGCGGACACCTTCCGGGTCTACGAGATGTCGACCGGGCCGCTGGACCAGTCCCGGCCGTGGGAGACCAAGGCCGCGGTCGGCTCGCAGCGGCTGCTGCAGCGGATCTGGCGGGTCGTGCTGGACGAGGAGACCGGCGCGGTGCGTGCCGCGGACGTCGAGCCGGACGAGGACACCTCGCGTGCCCTCCACCGGACGATCGAGGCCGTGCGCGACGGCATGACCACCCTGCGGTTCAACATCGCCATCGCCCGGATCACCGAGCTGACGAACCACCTGACCGCGACCTACCCGCCGGGGACGGACGTGCCACGGCCGGTCGCCGAGACGTTGGTGCTGCTGACCTCGCCGCTGGCCCCGCACCTGGCGGAGGAGCTGTGGTCCCGGCTGGGCCACTCCGGTTCCGTCGCCTGGGCGTCGTTCCCGATCGCGGACCCCCGCTGGCTGGTCGACGACACGGTGACCGTGGCGGTGCAGGTCAACGGCAAGGTGCGGGCGCAGGTCGCGGTGCCGGCCGATGCCGACGCCGCCGGCCTGGAGGCCGCTGCCCGCGCCGACGAGAAGGTGGCCGCGCAGCTGGCGGGGAAGACGGTGCGCCGGGTGATCGCGGTCCCGGGCCGGCTGGTCAACTTCGTCGTCGGCTGAGCGAGGAGCTCCTGCCGGCCCCGATCGCGGTGGGGCCGGCAGGGGGCGGGGTCAGGCGACGGCGGAGATGCGGATCAGGGCGTGCCGCTCGGTGCCGGGGTGGCGCAGGCGCGTCCACGTGCGGGAGGCGACCAGCCCGACCTGCAACCGCAGCCCGTACCGGCGTCGCAGCGCGGCGAGAGCCGCAGGCCACTCCTCGCGGGGCACGAAGGTCGCCACCGCGTCGACCGCCGGGCCGCGCAGCCGGCCCCGGACGTCGCACGGCGCCACGGTGACCCGGCTGGTGTGCCGCAGCCGCTTGACCTTCCCCGAGTCTGCGCGGGTCCAGACGACGAGCTCGTTCCCGTGCGGGGCGGCCCACACCGGGGTGGCGACCGGGACGCCGGTGCGCCGGAACGTGGTGAGGCTGACGTACTCGCTCTGCGGCAGCGGCATCGCGATCAGGCGGGGACGGCGGCGGTGAGGACCTCACGCACCGCCTGCTCGACGGCGTCGACGACCTCGGCGACGGGGACGTCGCGGCGCAGTTCGGCGCTCAACGAGGTGGCGCCGGCGTCGACGATCCCGCAGGGGATCATGTTGGCGAAGGCGGACATGTCGGGGTCGCAGTTGAGCGCGAACCCGTGCATGGTCACCCCGCGGGCCACCCGGACGCCGATGGCGGCGACCTTCCGGTCCGGGCCCCGGTCGTCGGCGCGGACCCACACCCCGCTGCGGCCCTCCACCTGCTCGGTGCGCAGCCCGAGGTCGGCGCAGACGCGCATCAGGGCCTGCTCCAGCCGCCGGACGTGGGCCACGACGTCGACCGGTTCGGGCAGCTGCACGATCGGGTAACCGACCAGCTGGCCGGGGCCGTGCCAGGTGATCTTGCCGCCGCGGTCGACGTCGACCACGGGGGTGCCGTCGAAGGGGCGCTCGTGGGGCTCGGTGCGCCTGCCCGCCGTGTAGACCGGCGGGTGTTCCAGCAGCAGCATCGTGTCCGGTCCGGTGCCGGCCACCCGCTGCTCGTGCAGCTCCCGCTGCCAGGCCCACGCCTGCTCGTAGGGGACCAGACCCGCCCGGACGACGCGCAACTCGCTCACGCCGGCCAGCCTATGCCCGGCCCGAGGGCACGGCCTCGGGCGGCGGCGGGGTGGGCGGGCCGCCGCGCAGCCGCGCCAGCACCGCGGGCGCGGTCCGGGGGCCACTGGCCATGGCGCCCTGGATGAACGGGGTGTCCCGGTGGTCGCCGCAGACGAACAGCCCACCACCGAGGTCGACCGGCGGCGGTGCTGCAGTGGGGGAGCGGCGGCCGGCTGTGCTCCGGTGACGGTGGTGCGGTGCGCCAGGTCGCCCGTGGCCTCCCCGTGCGCACGGGCGACCTCCTCGCGGACGTCGGACTCCCGGGGCGGGGAGTGTCCCGGGGTGCCGGCGGGGGTCGACGACCCGGGGTGCGCGGCCGGCCACGCGCACCACCGCGCCGGTCCAGAACCAGCGAGGCGCAGGGCCGGCAGGTCCAGGTCGGCTGCGACGTGCGGGTAGCCGGTGTTGAGCACCTGGAGCCCCCGGTCGACGACGAAGCCGGGGGCGCCTGTGGACGACGGCAGCGGGCGGGTGCCCGATCGGCCTACGGTCCGATCCGTGCCTGCACCCATTCCACCGGCCGCAGCCCCCGTCGTGCCCGGCTACGTGCTCGAGGAGCTGCTCGGCCGGGGAGGTTCCGGTCAGGTCTGGCGGGCGCGGCCGCGGAACGGCGGCGAGCCGGTGGCCGTCAAGGTCCTGCTGCGCGGTGACCCGGAACGGCAGGAGCGGGAGGCGCGCCTGCTCGCGGAGCTGGACCACCCCCACCTGGTCCGGCTGCACCGGGTGGTCCGCCGGGAGGTGCGCGGCGGGCCCGCCGAGGTGAGCCTCGTGCTCGATCTGCTGGCTGGTGGCAGCCTCGCTGCCCTGCTCGCCCGCCGCGGTCGGCTCCGCCCGGGAGAGGTGGTCACCACGGTCGCCCCCGTCGCGGCGGCGCTCGCCCAGGCGCACGAGCGCGGGGTGGTCCACGGCGACCTGTCGCCGGGGAACGTGCTGTTCACGGCCGAGGGACGGCCGGTGCTCACCGACCTGGGAACCGCGCGGTTGGTGGGCGACACCGCGCGTGCAGAGGTCACCCCGCCCTACGTCGACCCCGTCGTGGCCCGCGGGGGTGCCCCGGGTCCTGCCTCCGACGTGTTCGGCGTGGCGGCGGCGGCCTTCCACGCGCTGACCGGCGTCGCCCCGTGGAACGCGGCCGATCCGGCCCAGACCCTCGCGGTCGCGGCGGCGGGTGAGCTGCCCGACCTGGCGATGCTGGCTCCCGAGGCGCCGGCCGAGCTGGTGCGGGTGGTGCTGCGCGGGCTGTCCGCGGACCCGCACCTGCGGGGCACGGCGGCGGCCTTCGCCCTGGATCTGCGGCACGCCTGCCGCCCCGAGCCGGTGCGGCTGCCGGTGGCCGGGGTGCCCGACCACGAGCTCGGCGTCACCGAGCGGGGGCCACGCACCGAACTGACTCACCAGGTGCCCGGACGGCGGACGCGCGCGGCCCACGCCGCGCCCGCGCCCGCCGGCCGGCTGGTGCGTGTCCGCGCGGCGGTGGCGCGGCTCGCGCGCGCGGTGCGCCGGGACCCGGATCGGCTGCCGGACCCCGAACGGCGGTGGACCGGCGCGCGGCGGCTGCTGGTGCCGGCGGCGGTCCTGGCCACCGTGGCGCTGGGGTCGATCGGCGCGGCCTGGGTGGGCACCCACTGGGGAGCGGGATCGCCCGTCCCGGTGCCGGCGGCCGATGGCGTCGACGTGCCGTCCGGGCAGCCGGGCCGGCCCGCCGACCCCGCGCCGGCCGAGCGCCTCCCTGTCCCGACCGAGGGCCGACCGGACGACGGCACGGCGAACGAGCCGGCTGCCGCCACCGTGGTGCCCCCCGACCGGGCGGCGTGGCGGGCCCTGCTCACCGGCCTGTACGAACGGCGGGCGGCGGTGTTCGCCACGGCGGATCCCACCGCGGTCGCCGACGTGCACGTGCCCGGCAGCGCGTCGGCACGGCGCGACCTGGCCCAGGTCGAGGCGCTCGACGCGGCCGGCCAGGCGCTCACCGGGTTCACCCCGGAGGTCAGGGAGGTCCGGGAGGTGACGGTCGAGGACGGGCGGGCCGTGCTCGAGGTCGTCGACACGCTGCCCGGCTTCCGGGTGACCGATGCCGCCGGCGGGCTGGTGCGGGAGGTCCCGCCCCGGGGCGAGGCGCGCGTGCGGCTGGTCGTCCAGGTGACCGCAGCGGGCTGGCGGATCGCCGACGGCGAGCGCCTGCCGTGACCCGGTCAGCCCTCGCTGAGCGCAGCCGCCAGCGCGGCGTCCACGTCGGTGTGGGTGTGCCGGAACCCCGCGGCTTCCAGGGCAGTCGGGACGGCTCGCTGGCCGGCCAGCACGCCGACCTCGGCGAACTCGCCGAGCACCAGGTGCAGAGCGGGGCCGGGCACCGGCACGACGGCGGGGCGGCGGACGGCACGAGCCAGGGCCGCGGTGAACTCGGCGTTGGTGACCGGTGCCGGCCCGGTCAGGTTCACCGGCCCGGAGACGTCGGCGGTCAGCAGGAAGCGGATCGCGTCGACCTCGTCGCGCAGGCTGATCCACGGCTGGTACTGGCGCCCCGAGCCGAGCCGCCCACCCAGTCCGAGGCGGAAGAGCGGCAGCATGCGGCCCAGCAACCCGCCGCGGCCGAGCACCAGCCCGGTGCGCAGGGTGGCCACCCGGACGCCGGCGTCGGCCGCCGGGGCGGTCGCCCCCTCCCAGGCCACGCAGACCCGGGCGAGGAAGTCGGTGCCGGCCGGTGCCGTCTCGTCGACCACCCGGTCGCCGGTGTCGCCGTAGAAGCCCACGGCGGAGCCGGAGAGCAGCACCCGCGGCCGGGCGGGGTCAACCGCCGCGGCGTCGGCGAGTGCCTGGCTGACCGTGGTGGTGCTGTCCACCCGGCTGCGCAGCACCCGCTGCTTGTGCCCCTCGCTCCACCGCCGGTCGCCCACCCCGACGCCGGCCAGGTTGACCACCGCGTCGACGTCGGCGAGCACCACGGGGGTGATCTGCCGGTGGTCGGGGTCCCAGCGGTGCTCGTCCGCGGTCCGCGGGGTGCGGCGGACCAGCCGCACCACCTCGTGGCCGTCCGCCCGGAGCGCGGGCACCAGGGCGCTGCCGATGAGCCCGGAGGAGCCGGTGACGGCGACCTTCATCGCGGGGAGCTCCCTGGTGGTGGGGTGGTGACCGGGCGGGACGACGAAGGGCCCCGGCGGTAGCCGGGGCCCTTCCTCACGGGATCAGGCCGGAGTGTCAGGCGATGCCGAGCTCGCCTTCGAACTGGCCGGCCTCCAGCCGCTCCTTCATGGTGCTGAGGAAGCGAGCGGCGTCGGCGCCGTCGACGATCCGGTGGTCGTAGCTGAGGGCCAGGTAGACCATCGACCGGACCGCCACGACCTCGCCGAGCTCCGGGTCGGTGACGACCACCGGGCGCTTGACCACCGAGCCGACACCCAGGATGGCGACCTGCGGCTGGTTGATGATCGGGGTGTCGAACAGCGCGCCGCGGCTGCCGGTGTTGGTCAGCGTGAACGTGCCGCCGCCCAGCTCGTCGGGCGTGACCTTGTTGGTGCGGGTCCGCTCGGCCAGGTCCGCGATCTTGCGCGCGATGCCCGGGATGTTCAGGTCGCCCGCACCGTGGACGACCGGCACGAGCAGCCCGCGCTCGGTGTCGACCGCGATGCCGAGGTTCTCGGCGTCGTGGTAGGTGACCGTGCCGGCCTCCATGTCGATGGAGGAGTTCACCACCGGGTGCACCTTGAGCGCCTCGACGGCGGCCTTCGCGAAGAACGGCAGGAACGACAGCTTCACGCCCTCGCGGGTGGCGAAGTCGCCCTTCACCCGGTCGCGCAGCCGGGCGATCTTGGTGATGTCCACCTCGACCACGGTGGTCAGCTGCGCACTGACCTGCAGCGACTCGATCATGCGCTTGGCGATGACGGTCCGGAGGCGGGACAGCTTCTCGGTACGCCCGCGCAGGTGCTGGTCCGGGCTGGCCGCCGCGGACGGGGTGCGCGGCGCCGCCGGGGCGGCCGCCGCAGGAGCGGGCTGCTGCGCCTTCTCGGCCGCCGCGAGGACGTCCTGCTTGCGGATCCGACCGCCGACGCCGGTGCCCTCGACGGAGCCGAGGTCGACGCCGTGCTCGGCCGCCAGTCGCCGCACCAGCGGGGTGACGTAGGCGCCGCCACCGCTGGGTGCCGGAGCGCTGGCCGGACGGGAGGCCGGGGCCACCGCCTCGGCCGGCGAGGGCTGCGAGGTCGGCGACTCCGCCGGGAGCGCACCGCTGGACCCGTAGTCGGCGCCGGGCTGCTCCGAGGCGGGCTCAGCCCGCTGGGGGGTGGGCTGCTGCTGCGCGGGCGGTGCCGACTGCTGCGCGGCGGCCGGCTGCTCGGCGGGCTGCTGCGGGGCCGGCTCCGGCTCGGACGCGGGGGTGGCGGCACCGTCGGACGAGCCGATCACGGCCAACTCGGCGCCGACCTCGACCGTCTCGTCCTCGCTGACCGAGATGGACAGCAGGGTGCCCGAGACGGGCGCGGGGATCTCGGTGTCGACCTTGTCGGTGGACACCTCCAGCAGCGGCTCGTCGGCGGTGACCTCCTCGCCGACCGCCTTCAGCCAGCGCGTCACGGTGCCCTCGGTGACGCTCTCGCCCAGCGCGGGCATCGTCACCGGCGTGCCCTGCCCGCTGCCGGAGCCGCCGGAGGACGGCGCCGGAGCCGGCTCGGCCGGTGCCTCCTGGGCCGGTGCCTCCGCGGGAGCCTCCTGAGCCGGGGCCTCCTGCGCGGGAGCCTCCTCGGCGGGTGCGGCCGGCGCGGCGCCGTCGCCGTCGCCGTCGCCACCGATCACCGCGAGCTCGGCGCCCACGTCGACCGTCTCGTCCTCACCGACGAGGATCTTGGTGAGCACACCGGCGGCCGGCGACGGGATCTCGGTGTCGACCTTGTCGGTGGACACCTCCAGGAGCGGCTCGTCGACCTCGACCTGCTCACCCTCCTGCTTCAGCCAGCGGGTGACCGTGCCCTCGGTGACGCTCTCGCCCAGGGCGGGCATGGTGACGGACGTCGGCATCGAAGGCAGGTCTCCTCAGGTCGTGGGGTGCGGTGCTGGCGGGAACGGGACGTGCGGGTCGAGCGACGGTCAGCTGTGCGCGTGCAGCGGCTTGCCGGCCAGGGCGAGGTGCGCCTCGCCCAGGGCCTCGCTCTGGGTCGGGTGCGGGTGGATCAGCTGGGCGACCTCGTCGGGCAGCGCCTCCCAGTTGTAGATCAGCTGCGCCTCGGCGATGAGCTCGCCGACGCGGCTGCCGACCATGTGGACGCCGATGACGGGGCCGTCGGCGGCGCGGACGAGCTTGACCGCGCCGGCGGTCTTGAGGATCTGGCTGCGGCCGTTGCCACCCAGGTCGTAGGTGAGCACCTCGACCTCGCCGTACTTCTCCTTCGCCTGGGCCTCGGTCAGGCCGACGGAGGCGACCTCGGGGTCGGAGTAGGTGACCCGGGGGACGCCGGCGTAGTCGATCGGCACGACGGGGAGGCCGGCCAGCCGCTCGGCGACGAGGATGCCCTCCCCGAACCCGACGTGGGCCAGCTGCAGGGTCGGGATCAGGTCACCGACGGCGGAGATGGTGGGGACGTTGGTCTGGCAGTACTCGTCGACCAGCACGTACCCGCGGTCCATCTGCAGGCCGGCCTCCTCGTAGCCCAGACCCTGGCTGACCGGGCCGCGGCCCACGGCGACCAGCACCAGCTCGGCCTCGAGCTCCTTGCCGTTCTCCAGGGTGACCTTCACGCCGTCGGCGGTGGTCTGCACGGTGGAGACGCGGTTGCCCAGCTCGAAGCCGATCTTGCGACGGCGGAAGGCCCGCTCGAGCAGCTTGGAGGAGGACTCGTCCTCGAGCGGGACGAGGTGCTTGAGGCCCTCGACGATGGTGACGTCGACGCCGAAGGACTTCCACGCGCTGGCGAACTCGCAGCCGATGACGCCGCCGCCGAGGATGATCGCCGAGGCGGGCACCCGGTCCAGCGCGAGCGCGTGGTCGCTGGTGATGACCTTGGTGCCGTCGACGTCGATGCCGGGCAGCGAGCGGGCGTAGGAGCCGGTGGCCAGCAGGACGTGGCGGCCCTCGTAGGTCTCCCCGTTCACCTGTACCGCGGTGGGGGAGACCAGCCGGCCCTCTCCCTCGACGTAGGTGATCTTGCGGCTCTTGATCAGGCCCTGCAGGCCCTTGTAGAGCTTGCCGATCACGCCGTCCTTGTAGGCGTTGACGCCGTCCATGTCGATGCCGGCCAGCGAGGTCTTGACGCCGAACTGCTCGCCCTCGCGGGCCATGTCGGCGATCTCGCCGCTGTGCAGCAGCGCCTTGGTGGGGATGCAGCCGCGGTGCAGGCAGGTGCCGCCGACCTTGTCCTTCTCGATGAGCACGACCGACAGGCCGAGCTCGGCACCGCGCAGCGCAGCGGCGTAGCCACCGGAGCCACCACCGAGGATGACCAGGTCAGCGGGGGTGGTCGGTGCGCTCACAAGTGCTCCTCAGTGCTGGGTGGCCCGGTGTCGGACCCGGACGCGGTGATCGTGCGCGTGCCCATCCTGCCACTCCTGGGAACGGGGCGTCCGCATGCTCCGTTGCTGTCGCCAGAGCGTCGTGGAGGAGACCGCGGCCGGAGGTGACGGGAGCGGGGAATGGGGCTGTTCGACCGGCTGCGCGGACGACGGGGGGCCGGCGGTGGCGGCGGGGACCGCCGGGGCACGCTGGACCGCGCGTCGGCGTCCGGCGACCTGGCCCACCTGGAGCAGTTCGTCGCGACCCGGCGGGGCGTCGAGGGCTACGTCGAGCCCCGCACCGCGGTCACCGAGACGACGATCCTGCTCGTCGCCGCCGACGGGGAGTGGACCCGCCGGCGGATCGACGGTCCCGACGTCGCCCGGCGCCTCTCCCGCGACCTCGCCGTCCCCGTCTACGACGCGCAGGTCACCGGCTACCCCCAGCGGATGCGCGACTGGAGCGCCCGCCAGAAGCAGAACCGGCTGTGAGGACCGGGGCCGGTCCGCGGGGCGGACCGGCCCGGCCGATCACGCGTCGGCGATGAGGCCCTCGATCGTGGCGAGCAGGGTGCGCACCGGGACGCCGGTGCCGCCCTTGGGCGTGTAGCCCCACGGCGCTCCGGTGTTGAACGACGGGCCGGCGATGTCGATGTGCGCCCACGGCAGCCCGGCAGGCACGAACTCGGCCAGGAAGTGCCCACCCACCAGCATGCCGCCCATGCGGTCGGCGTTGGCGTTGACCAGGTCGGCCACGGAGGAGTCCAGCCCGCGGCGCAGCTCCGGCGGCAGCGGCATCGCCCACATCGGCTCCCCGGTGCGCGTGCTCGCCGCGACGACGGCGTCCCGCAGGTCGTCGCTGCCCATGACCCCGGCCGTGCGGGTGCCGAGGGCCACCAGCTGGGCGCCGGTGAGCGTGGAGGTCTCCAGCAGGTACGCGGGGGAGTCCTCGGCGGCGCGGCAGATCGCGTCGGCGAGCACCACGCGACCCTCGGCGTCGGTGTTGGTGATCTCGGCCTTGGTGCCGTTGCGGAAGGTGACCACGTCGGCCGGCCGGTAGGCGGTGCCGCTGGGCAGGTTCTCCGCGATCGGCACGGTCGCGGTGACGTCGACCGGCAGCCCGAGATCGGCGACCAGGCACACCGTGGCGATCACGGCCGCGGCGCCGGCCATGTCGCTCTTCATGTCCTCCATCTTCGCGGCCGGCTTGATCGAGATGCCGCCGCTGTCGAAGGTGATGCCCTTGCCGACGAGGGCCACGCTGGTGCGCGCCTTCTTGCCCTTGTAGACCAGGCGAAGCAGCCGCGGGCCGCGGGTCGAGCCGCCGCCGACGGCGAGGATGCCGCCGTAGCCGCCGTCGGCCAGCGCCTTCTCGTCGAGCACCTCGACCGACAGCCCGGCCTTCTTGCCGGCAGCCGCGCCGCGGGCGGCCAGCTCGGCCGGGTACAGGTCGTTCGGCGGGGTGTTGACCAGGTCGCGGACCAGGCCGACGGCGTCGGCGACCGCCCGGACCCGGGCCAGCGGTGCCTTCGCCGCGGCCGCGTCGGGGACCACCAGCTCGAACGAGGTCGGCGGGGTGGGCCGGTCGGCGGGCAGCCCTGTCTTGTAGGCGGTGAACTCGTAGGCGCCCAGCAGCGACCCCTCGCCGACGGCGTGCAGGCGCTCGGCGTCCGGGGCGCCCCCCACGGCCGCGAGCAGCGTGACCACCGAGCCACGGCCGGTCAGGGCGCGGCTGGCGGCGCCGGCGGCGCGGCGCACCGCCTCGGGGGAGTACGTGCCGTCGGCCTGCGGGGCGCCCAGCCCCGCGACGGCGACCACGGGGAACGGGGTCTGCCCGAAGGTCGGCAGCCGGGTCACCTCGTCCTCGGCCCCGCGGGCGCCCAGGTCGGCCAGCGCCGCGAGCAGCCGCCCGCCCAGGAGACGGTCGACCGCCTCGGCGCCGGGGGTGGTCAGCAGGCCCGTGGGCCCCGCGCCGACGCCGACGACGACGGCGTCGGCGGTCAGCTTCTCGAGCGGGCGGTCGGTGGCGGAGATCGTCGGCGGCACGGCCCGATCCTAGGGAGGCCGCGCGGACCGCACGCGCGGGGCGCCGGACGGCCCCGGTGCCCCGCGCGGGAGGTCACCCCCCGCACCCGAGGTCGCTGCCTACTTCGAGGGCACCGGCGGGTCGGGCACCTCGTCGGCGACGACGGCGTCCCGCTGGCCCATCGGCTGCGGGTCGCCCTGGGTGGTGTCCACGGTGGTCTGGTGCTCGGTCTCGGAGTTGATCTCCGCGCCGAGCAGCACCAGGTAGCAGGTCAGGTACAGCCACAGCATCAGCACGATGACCCCGGCGATGGCGCCGTAGGTCTCGTTGTAGGAGCCGAAGTTGTTGACGTAGAAGCTGAAGCCGAAGCTGACCAGCGCCCAGACGACGGTCACGACGATCGACCCGAGGCTGACCCACTTGAACTGCGGTGCATCCCGGTCCGGGGCCACCCGGTAGAGGACGGCCAGCGAGCCGACCACCACGACCAGCAGGAGCACCCAACGCAGGACCTGGGCGAGCACCGTGCCGACGCCGCCCAGCGGGAGCGCGTCCAGCACCACCGGGACCACGGCGATGAGCGCGAAGGTGGACAGCACGAACACGATCGCGCCCAGGGTGAGCACCAGGGAGAGCGCGCGCAGCTTGAGGAAGTTGCGGGTCTCGACCTCGTCATAGGCGATGTTCACCGCCTTGACCATGTTGCTCACGCCCCCGGACGCCGTCCACAGGGCACCGAGCACCGAGGCGATCAACCCGAACGTGAGGGCCCCGCCGGCGTTGCTGGTGATGTCGGTCAGCTGCTCGGTGAGGATCTCCTGGGCGCTCTCCGGGAGCTGGTCGGACAGCGCCTCGATCTGCTCGGCGACCTGCTCCGGAGAGGCGACGAGGCCGTAGATCGAGATCGTCGCGATCAGCGCCGGGAAGATGGACAGGAAGGCGAAGAACGCCACCCCGCCGGCGATGATCGGCATGTTGTCGGCGTTGTTCTCCGCCCAGGCCCGCTTGACCACCTGCAGCCAGCCCCGCGCAGGTATCTGCATCGGGGTCCGGGCGTGCACGCCGGGCATCTGCTCGGGATCGGGCACGTCCGGGGCCGGACGCGCCGCCTCCCGCCGCTCGGCTGCCACCGCCGAGGCCGCCGATGCACCGGTGGCGGGGTCATCCTGGGCACGTTCGGCCGCGGCTCGGGCCGCGGCGCGCCGCTCGGCCTTCTCCTGCACCCGCTGGCGGATGCGCTCGACGGAGCTCCCCCGGCGTCCGGCGTCGACCATCTGATGGATCCCCTCGTCTCGGGTGGTGGTCGTTCCGTGGCGGGTCAGTCGCCGGGCCAGCTGCCGGTGAGCTTGGTGAACCCCCGCGCGCCGGCCCGGTCGATCAGGGCCTTGGTGGCACCGAACAGGGCTCCCTGGATCGCGGCCGCCAGGACCACCTCGCGCATCCGGTACTCGCTCTGCAGGGCGCCGGGTGCGTCGTCCTCGTCGGCGACCCGCTTCCAGATCTGCTTGAACACCGCACCCGAGACGGCGCCCGCCACGACGCCGCCCAGCAGACCGATCGGGCGGTAGATGGTCTTGGGGCTGGGGCTCACCGGTGGCTCGCGGTCAGCCGGGCGGTGCCGGCCAGCCGGGCGGCTGACCGCCGCTGCGAGGCCTTCCGCCTGCGCGTGGCGAGCGCGCGTGCCGCCGCCTTGCGGCGGGCCTCGGCGCGCGCGGCGGCCGCCTTCCGGGCTGCCACCCGCTCCGCACGGGCCCGTGCCGCCGCCTGCTGGGCCGCCGCGCGGCGCCGGGTGGCCTGCTTCGCGGCTGCACGCTCCGGGGCGGTCTGCCGGCGCCGGCGCCGCCAGGCGAGCAGACCGACGACCGCGGTCAGGGTGGCCACGCCGCCCCCTATGACCGCAGGCGGGTTCTCCCGGTAGGTCTCGACCGCGGTGTCCTTCGTGCGGTTGGCGCCCTCCACCGCTGAGCTCCTGGCCCGGTCGGCGCGCTCCTTCGCCCGGGCCGGCACGTCCAGCCGGTGACTGAGCTCGTCGACCGTCCGGCCGAGCTGCTCGCGGGTCCGCTCGATGTCGGCCCGGATGGCGTCGGGGTCCGTCCCGCGATCCGGCTGCTCGTCATGGGGTCGGCTCATCGGGACGCACTCTCCTTCACGGTGGCGACGTCGGTCTTGACGCCGGAGACGGCCTCGGTCGGCACGGGGGGAGCGGCCTGCTGCACGTCCTTCTTCCCGATCAGGGCCAGGACGGCGGCGACCACGAAGAGCACGACGGCGACGACGACCGCGGCCAGCCAGCCCGGGAGGGCGAGAGCCACTGCCAGCACGGCGGCGGCGACGAGCGCCTGCAGGCCGAGGAAGGCGGCCAGCCCGGCGCCGCCGACGAGGCCGGCGCCGAGGCCGAACCTCTTGGCCTTGGCGCCCACCTCGGCCTGGGCCAGTCGCATCTCGTCCCGCACCAGCCGGGTCAGCTGGTCGGAGAGCTGACCGATCAGCTGACCGGTGGAGGCGTTCTCGGGGGCCGGGGGCGGGATCTCCACCCGGCTGGCGCCGGCGCCCTGGGCGGGCTGGCTCATCGGTTCTCCGTAGGGTCGAGCAGGGATGGTGCACCGACCCATGCCCAGGCCCTTACCTTGTAAACCAAGATCGTCGTCGTGGTCGCCGCGGCAGCGCGCGGGTCGTCCCGCCTCCCTCCGGGCTGCCGCGGGGGCGTCGGCCTCGCTAGCCTCCCGCCATGAGCTGGACGTGGCGGCTGGAGAACCCCTCGGGGTCACCCGTGGACCCGGCGACGATCGGGGTGGAGGTGCCCGAGCACGACAACCAGGGGGACGCCGAGTCGTGGCTGGGCGAGGCCTGGCGCGACCTGCTCGACCGTGGCGTCGCGACGGTCACCCTGCTCGAGGACGGTGAACGCGTGTACGGCCCGATGGGCCTGGCGGCCACGTAGCGGAGGGCGCGCCTGCCCCCGCCACGAGCGTGCGAGTGGCGGGGGCAGGCGCGGCGGAGCCGCTAGCCCCGGCTGGTCTTGGCCGGGTCCCGCTCGACGACGTCGCCCAGCGCCTCGTCGATGCGGGTCAGGACCTCGGCCGGCAGCCGCACCCCGGCGGCCTTCACGTTGTCCTGCACCTGCTCGGGCCGGCTGGCCCCGATGATCGCCGCCGCCACGTTGGGGTTCTGCAGCACCCAGGTGATCGCCAGCTGCGCCATGGTGAGGCCGAGCTCGGCGGCGATCGGCCGCAGCTGCTGCACCCGGGTGAGCACGTCGTCGGTCAGGTAGTTCCTCATCGACCCGCCCACGGTGGCGTGGCCCCCGCGGCTGTCGGCCGGCGGCTGCTGGCCGGGCAGGTACTTGCCGGTGAGCACCCCCTGCGCCAGGGGCGACCAGACGATCTGGGAGAGGCCCTCCTGCTCGCTGGTCGGCACCACCTCGGCCTCGATCACCCGCCACAGCATCGAGTACTGGGGCTGGTTGCTGATCAGCGGCACCTTGAGCTCGCGGGCGAGCTCGGCGGCAGCGGCGATCTCCTCGGCGCGCCACTCGGAGACCCCGAGGTAGAGGACCTTGCCCTGCCGCACCAGGTCGGCGAAGGCGGTCATCGTCTCCTCCAGCGGCACCGAGGCGTCGTACCGGTGGGCCTGGTAGAGGTCGACGTAGTCGGTCTGCAGCCGCTTCAGCGAGGCGTGGCAGCTCTCGATGACGTGCTTGCGGGACAGGCCGCGGTCGTTGGCACCGGGGCCGGTGGGCCAGTAGACCTTGGTGAAGATCTCCAGGCCCTCCCGCCGCTGGCCGGCGAGCGCCCGGCCGAGGACCGACTCGGCCTTGGTGCCGGCGTAGACGTCGGCGGTGTCGAACGTGGTGATCCCGGCGTCGAGGGCCGCGTGCACGCAGGCGTGCGCGGCGTCCTCCTCGACCTGGCTGCCGTGGGTCAGCCAGTTGCCGTAGGCGATCTCGGAGATGGTGAGGCCGGAGCGGCCGAGGCGTCTGAATTCCACGCCACGGACGCTAGTCGTGAGCCATGCGAACGACCCCCGTGGCCCCTCGCAGGGCCCCGCCGCGAGCTCGCGAGCGGTGGGGGGCGAGGGCGTCCTCTTTCAGACCTCGGCGCCCAGCGGGACCTGCGGCTTCGGGAACCGCCAGCGGCGGATCATGGTCGCGCGGCTGATGCCGTACCAGATCAGTCCGCGCATCCGCTCCGTGTGGTCGGGGAACCGCTCGTCGACCGTCTTCTTGATCCGGCGTCCGAGGAACACCGAGTCGACGATGATCACCAGGAAGAACGCGAACCAGACGAACACCGTGTAGCTCTGCACGGCGGGGTTCGGGACGAAGTAGCCGACCAGCACCAGGGCGGCCACGACTAGGAAGAAGCTGCCGGCGTTGCGCCGGGCGTCGACGACGTCGCGGACGAGCCGGCGGACCGGGCCGCGGTCCCGGGCCGGGAGCGCGCGGTCGTCACCCCGCAGGGCGGCCTGGCGGGTGTTGCCGCGGTTGGCCGCCGACTGCTCCCGCATCCGCCGGTAGGCCTCCTTCCGCGTGGTGGGCGGCGGCGGGACCGGTCCGCTGCGGCGGCCCTGGGCCTCGTTGCGGCGGGGGGTCGGCCGGCCCTTGCCCACGGCCGTGCTCCCGGCCAGCTGGGCGGTCAGGTCGGACTGGGTGTCCGGGGGCGTCGCGGAGTCGGTGCGGCGGCCGGGCAGGCGGAGCTTCACGGCCGGTGAGTCTACGTGGCCCGGAGCCCCGTCCGGTGCTCTCCGGGCCGGCGTCGTCCTCGTCCGGACGGGTGCGGATGCTCCCTCGGTCACCAGGAGCGCCGTACAGTGGGAAGCAGCTCCGCCACGGCGGTGTTGGCCGTTCCAGCAGTCCGTCCCCGCGACGGGCCGAGCAGGACACCCTCGAGTGTGGGAGGACCACGACATGACCGTGCAGGACACGCAGGCCCCCGGCGCCACCGGCGTCATCCTCAGCGACCCCGCCGCCCTGAAGGTGAAGACGCTGCTGGACCAGGAGGGTCGCGACGACCTGCGGCTGCGGATCGCGGTGCAGCCGGGTGGTTGCTCGGGTCTCCGCTACCAGCTGTTCTTCGACGAGCGCTTCCTCGACGGCGACCAGACCTTCGAGTTCGGTGGCGTCGAGGTCATCGTCGACCGGATGAGCATCCCCTACCTCAGCGGCGCGACGATCGACTTCGTCGACACCATCGAGAAGCAGGGCTTCACGATCGACAACCCGAACGCGGGCGGCTCCTGCGCCTGCGGCGACAGCTTCCACTGATCGCCGGCTGAACGACCGACGAGGCCCGGCACCCCCACGGGGGTGCCGGGCCTCGTCGCGCATCCGCCCGCCTGCCGGGGCCCGCGAGTGGCGGTGGGCAGGAGCGCCCTTCGTCAGTCGACCGGCTCCGAGGGGATCGGGATCGGCAGCCCCGAGGTGGGCGCCGGTGGCGCCGGCGGGCTGAGCGTTCCCGGCGCCGTGGGCGTGACCGGCGGGGGGGTGTCCGTGGCCCCGGGCGACGTCGTGCTGGTCGACGGCGCGGGGGCGGTGGGGGCGTCGTCGCCCCCACCGGAACAGCCGGTCAGGAGGCCGACGGTGACGAGCCCGGCGGCCGCCACCAACCGGAGCCGGGTCACAGCCGGACCGGGTAGACCGGCTCCGGGATCTGCGGCGCGATCCTCTCCTCGACGAAGATGCCGTGCCAGATCATGAACACCAGCACCTCCCAGACCTGGCGGGCGATCCGCTTGCTGGGCACCTCGGCCTGGCGCAGCCGGTCCAGCAGCGCGAGGACGTGGTCGCGGTCCAGCCACTCGTCGGTCTGGCTGGCGGTCACGACCTCGCGAGCCCACTCGTGCAGCGGGCCGGCCAGGAACTCCGCCGTCGGCACCGGGAAGCCCAGCTTGCGCCGGTTCATGATCTTCGGCGGCACGATCTGCTCCATCGCCTGCCGCAGCGCGTACTTGGTCGCGTCCCCGCGCGCCGGGACCCGCATCTCCAGCGGCAGGGTGCTGGCCAGGGCGAAGACCTCGGGGTCCAGGAACGGGACCCGGAGCTCGAGCGAGTTGGCCATCGTCATCTTGTCGGCCTTGACCAGGATGTCGCCGCGCAGCCAGGTGAACAGGTCGACGTACTGCATGGCGGTCACGTCGTCGTAGCCGGCCTCGCGGGTCTGCCGGTAGAGCGCCTCGGTGACGGTGACGTGCGACAGGTCGGGGTCGCGGCCGGGCAGCAGCTGGGCGAGCTCGGCGGCGTTGAGGTTCCGGGCGTTGCCGTAGTACCGCTCCTCGATCGGCTGCGACGCGCGCTCCAGCAGGCTCTGCCCGCGGACACCCTCCGGCACCAGCCTCGACAGCCGGCCGAGCGCCCGCCGCCCGACCGCCGGCAGCTTCGTGGCCCAGGCCAGGCTGAGCGGCTCGCGGTAGATCGTGTAGCCGCCGAACAGCTCGTCGGCGCCCTCGCCGGAAAGCACCACCTTGACGTGCTTGCGGGCCTCGCGGGCCACGAAGTACAGCGGCACGAGCGCCGGGTCGGCCACCGGGTCGTCGAGGTACCAGACCACGGCGGGGATGGCGTCGGCGAACTCCTGGGCCGAGACCTCGACCGGCACGTGCTTCACCCCCAGGATCGCCGCGGACTCGGCGGCGATCTCCACCTCCGACGTCGCCTCCCGCTGGAAGCCGACGGTGAAGGTGACCAGGTCGGGGTTGTACTTGTGCGCCAAGGCGGCGACCGCGGTCGAGTCGATGCCGCTGGACAGGAACGAGCCGACGGTGACGTCGGCGCGCATGTGCTTGGCGACCGAGTCGTCGAGCACCTCGGCGATCCGGTCGAACAGCGCCTGCTCCGAGCCGGGGGCGACCGGCGTCGGGCGGAACGTCGGGTGGAACCAGCGCTTCGTGTGGAGCTCGCCGTCGACGACGGTGAAGCTGGTGCCGCTCTCGATCCGGCGGATGCCGCGGTGCAGCGTGGCGGGCTCGGGCACGTACTGCAGCGTCAGGTAGTGCTGCAGGGAGGCCGGGTCGACGCCGCCGGCGCCGGTGGTGCCGCCGAGCAGCTCGAGCAGCGCCTTCTTCTCCGAGCTGAAGACCAGCCCGCCGTCGGCCAGGCGCGCGGTGAACAGCGGCTTGATGCCGAAGGCGTCCCGGGCACCGAACGCGGTGCCGGTCTCGGTGTCCCAGATGACGAAGGCGAACATCCCCCGCAGGCGGGGCACGACCGCCTCGCCCCACAGGTGGTAGCCGGCGACGATCGCCTCCGTGTCGCCCTCGGTGCCGAAGGTCGCGCCGGCGGCCTTCAACTCCTCGCGGAGCTCGAGGTAGTTGTAGATCTCGCCGTTGAAGACGATCCGGTACCGGCCCTCGGCGTAGGGCATCGGCTGCGGGCTGCCCTCGATGTCGATGAAGGCCAGCCGGTTGAACCCGAGGACGGCGTGCGGGTCGGCCCAGACCTCCCGGTCGTCGGGCCCCCGGTGGCGCAGGCAGCGCAGCGCGTGCCGCACCTGCTCGACGGTGCCCTCTCCCACCCGGTCGGCGTCGGTGGACACATAGGCGAGCAGGCCGCACATACGGGTGGGTCTCCAGGAGGGGGACGACGGAGGGGTGGGGAAGGCAGGTGCGCTCGGTCAGACGCGCTCGCCGGCGCGGGTCCTGCGCGTGGCGATCCGCTCGGCGACGAAGGACAGGACGGGGACGGTGCCGGCCAGGAGCACCAGGACCGTGCCCTTCAGCGACCAGCGGGCCCGCAGCGCGAGGTCGCAGGCGGTCACGAAGAAGATGGCGTACAGCCAGCCGTGGGCGGTGCCGATGACGGCCACCGGCCCGTCGATCCCGGCGAGGTGCTTCAGCGGCACGGCGACCAGCACCAGGGCGATCAGCAGGACGCCCACCACCCAGGCCATCACCCGGTAGCGGCCCAGGGCTCTCGGGACGTCCCGGCCGACCCTGCGGGCGAGAGCGTGCGGCAGCCGGGAGGACGTCGTCCCGGTGTCAGCGGCCACCGGTCACCCGCTGTCCCAGCGCCTTCGCGTTGAGCTCGGCGAGGTAGGCGTTGTAGGCGGCCAGCTCCGGGTCTCCCGTCGTGTCGATCCGGGGGCGCTGGTAGAGGACGACGGAGTTGCCCGGCTCGTCGTCGTCCGGGTCGCGCCGGTACTCGTCCCGGACCATCCGCAGGTAGAACCCCAGGCCCATGAAGCCGTACAGCGGCCACTGGAGCGCGTAGCTCCAGTTGACCGCGCCGCCACCGGCCTCGGCTTTGCTCAGCTGCCAGGCGCCCAGGAAGAAGGTCATCACGAACAGCGCCAGGACCAGCAGGTGCATGAGCACCCACCGCCAGGTCAGCAGGCGTCGGTACACGCCCCGACTGTAACCGGCGGCCGGCGCGCTCCGAGCCGGTCGCGGGGCGTGGGGTGCCGGCGGGGCGGCAGTGGAGCCAGTGACGCCCCGGCGACCCGCCGGGCAGGCCCGCCCGCCCCGGGCACCGCAGGCGGGGTCGGATAGTCTCCGGGAGACTGTGGTGGGGGTGAGCGGCACCTGTCGATGGGTGCCGGTGGACCTCCACCGGGAAGACCTCGTGGCGCCGCCACGGGGGAGATGAGGAGGGTGCTCGGTGGACCGCAGCTTCTGGAGCTGGGGGTGGCCTGAGGGCATCACCGACGAGGCCGAGCAGATGCACGCGCTCTGGATCGGCTCCACGATCGCCGCCCTCGTGGTCGGCGTCGCCGTCTGGGTGCTCATCGCCTACGCCGCGATCCGGTACCGGAAGCGTGGCGACACCCTGCCCAAGCAGACGGCGTACAACCTGCCGCTCGAGGTGGTCTACACGATCATCCCGTTCGTCATCGTCTCGGTGCTGTTCTTCTTCACGGTGAACACGCAGAACCGGGTGATGGAGCGCAGCGCCGACCCCGACGTGACCGTCGGGGTGAACGCCTTCAAGTGGAACTGGCAGTTCGTCTACCCGGAGACCACCGACGAGAACGGCGGCGAGCCGGTGTCGACGGTCGGGAGCACCGACGAGATCCCGATCCTCGTCGTCCCGGTCGACCAGACGATCCGGTTCGAGCTGGCCTCGGCCGACGTCATCCACTCGTTCTGGATCCCGGACTTCCTGTTCAAGCTGGACATCGTCCCGGGCAACGAGAACGGTCGCGACAACGTCTTCGAGGTCACCGTCCGCGAGGAGGGTGCCTACGTCGGCCGCTGCGCCGAGCTGTGCGGCACGTACCACGCGTTCATGAACTTCGAGCTGCGTTCGGTGAGCGCCGACGACTTCGACGACTACATCAGTGCGCGTGTGGCCGGTCTGTCGACCCACGACGCGCTGGAGAGCATCGGCGAGCCGGGCTACGCCACCTCCACGAGCCCGTTCGCGGGCGCCCGTGAGCAGGCGTCCGCCTCCGCCGATGACTGACCTGACCACCCCGCAGCACCAGGAGGACCGACCGTGAAGGTCGAAGCGCTCATCTTCAACTTGATCACGGTCTTCTGCCTCGTCGCCGCGGTCGTCTACGGCGTCTGGGCCCGGGAGCCCATCGGCACGACGGCGCTGGCGCTCTCCGGAGGCCTGACCGCGCTGATCGGTGGCTTCTTCTGGTTCGTCAGTCGGCGCATCGACGCTCGCCCCGAGGACCGCAAGGACGCGGAGATCGCCGACGGGGCGGGGGAGCTGGGCTTCTTCAGCCCGGCGAGCTACTGGCCCTTCGGCCTGGGGCTCTCCGCCGCACTCATGGGGCTGGCGCTGGCCTTCTGGTACCCCTGGCTGGTCCTGATCGCCGGCGTGGCGCTGCTGCTCACCGTCGGCGGGCTGCTCTTCGAGTACTACGTCGGGCAGAACGCGCACAGCTGATCCCAGCACCACCTCGTCCACCGGGGCTCCTCCCACGTCGGGACGGGCCCCGGTGGCGTGTGCGGGGTCGAACGGGTCCGGTCTCGACGGCGGGCGGCGCGATGTGCGGGCCGGTCCCGTACCGACCCGACCGTGCAGTGATCCAGCGGGCGGTGACGGACGTCGGCCGGCATCGGGGAGCAGCTGACCGGTCGGGGGCACCGCCGGGGCAGGAGTTCCCCGTCGCCGGTGGACCGACCACCACGCCGGTGGCCGGTCGAGCCCGCCAGGATGAGCCACGATGGACCACCGGTGGGATCGCCCTCCGGGAGCGCAGGTGGGGGCGCCCGTCGCTCCGGCTGTGCTGGTCGGGGTGCCGGGAACGGGCCCGTCCCGCCGCTGCGTCCCGATCCCATCGGTTGCTCCGCCCGGCCGGGGCGGGGGAGCGAGGGGTCGTCAGAAGCCGCCGGACACCGGGACTGGCGCCGCCCCGGAGCAGGACGCCTCCGGGTGCCGCGCAGGGGGGTCCGGGAGGTGGGTGGCTCTGCTCCGAGCGTCGGCGGTCCGTGCACACGAGCCCGCCGGGGAGCGTTCGGGAGGCGGTGTGGCCGCCGGACCGCCACCGGGCGTGCGGGGCCCCAGCGGGGAAGTGACGCCCCACTGTCCGAGGTGCGACCACGTGCCCTGGCGGCGTCGCCGAGGGGACGAGCTGCCCCTGTCGCCCCCGGACAGGTCCGGCGGAGTGCGACCCACGGGCACCCCGCATGAGAACAGCAGGGCCCCCGACGGAGATCCGCCGGGGGCCCTGCTGTTGTGGTGGAGCGGGTCGATCAGTCGCGCGGGTCCTGCGGACGGCCACCCTCGGCGGGACGGCCACCCTCGGCAGGGCGGCCGGAGCCGGTCAGCTCGCGGTCGGCCGCCTGTGCAGCCTCCAGGCCGCGCGCCTCGCGCTCGGCCGCGGCCTGCACCTCGGCCGGCTCCTCGATCGGCTTGAAGAAGCCCCTGATGGCGCGACGTGCGCCGCCCACCTGGTTCATCTTCTTCGGCACCGAGGCGCCGCCGTAGGCGAGCACCCCGTGGCCGTGCTCGTCGACCGGGCCCAGCGGCTGGTGCACCTCGATGAACTCACCGTTGGGCAGTCGCCGGATGACACCTGTCTCGATGCCGTGCTCGAGCACCTCACGGTCGTGCCGTTCCAGACCCAGGCAGATCCGGTAGGTGAGCCAGTACACCGCCGGCGGGATCAACAGCATGCCGAGCCGACCGAACCAGGTCATCGCGTTCAGGCTGATGTCGAACTTGTCGGCGATGACGTCGTTGCCACCGGAGATCCACAGCACCACGTAGAACGAGATGGCCATGGCGCCCAGGGACGTCCGCACCGGCACGTCCCGGGGGCGCTGGAGCAGGTGGTGGCTGGCCGTGTCACCGGTGAGCTTGCGCTCGATGACCGGGTAGAGCGCCAGCACACCGAACATCAGGCCGGGGATCACCGCAGTGGCCCAGAACAGCGCCGGGATGTGGTAGCCCCAGAGCACGAGCTCCCACGGCGGGAACAGCCGCGCGGCGCCGTCGAGGAACCCGATGTACCAGTCCGGCTGCGAACCGGCGGAGACCTGTGCCGGGTTGTAGGGACCCAGCAGCCAGATCGGGTTGATCTGCACCAGACCGGCGAGGCCGGCGCACACACCGAAGACGATGAAGAACAGGGCGGTCGCCTTCGCCGCGAACGCCGGGAAGAGCCGGTTGCCGACCACGTTGTGCTCGGTCCGCCCCGCACCCGGGAACTGGGTGTGCTTCTGCTTGACCAGGATCAGCAGGTGCAGCGCGATCAGCGCCAGCAGGATCGCGGGCACGATCAGCACGTGCAGGATGTAGAGCCGGCTGATGATCAGCTCGCCGGGGTAGTCGCCGCCGAAGACCGCGAAGAACAGCCAGGTTCCGATCACCGGGATCGAGATGATCACCGCCGAGGCGATCCGCAGCCCCGTGCCGGAGAGCAGGTCGTCGGGGAGCGAGTAGCCGGCGAAGCCCTCGACGAGGGCCAGCACCAGCAGCGCGACGCCGATGAACCAGTTCGTCTCCCGCGGCCGGCGGAACGCACCGGTGAAGAAGATCCGGAACAGGTGGACGACGATCGCCGCCACGAACAGCAGTGCCGACCAGTGGTGGATCTGCCGGACGACCAGACCGCCGCGGACGTCGAAGGAGATGTTCAGCGTCGACTCGTAGGCCCGCGACACCTCGATGCCGCGCAACGGGGCGTAGGAGCCGTCGTAGACGACCTCGGTGAGGGACGGGTCGAAGAAGAAGGTCAGGTACGTGCCCGACAGCAGCAGGATGACGAACGCGTAGAGCGCGATCTCACCCAGCAGGAAGGACCAGTGGTCGGGGAAGACCTTGTTCAGGGTGCGGCGGAGCGGGCCGGCCACGATGAGCCGGTCGTCGACCTCCAGGGCCGCCTTCCCGATCCTCGTGCTCGGCGCAGCCGGCACCGTGGTGGTGGTGGCCATCAGACGAGCCTCCCAAGGTTCCAGAACGAAGGGCCGACCGGCTCTGGGAAGTCCGCTCGCGCGATGAAGTACCCCTCATCATCCACGGTGATCGGCAGCTGGGGGAGCTTCCGGGTGGCCGGGCCGAACACCGGACGGGCGCCTTCGGTCACCTGGAACATCGACTGGTGGCACGGGCACAGGATCCGGCCGGTCTCCTGCTCGTACAGCGACACGGGGCAGCCGGCGTGCGTGCAGATCTTCGAGTAGGCGACGTAGTCGCCGTAGCGGAAGTCCTCCTGCCCGTCCGGGAGGTCCAGTTCCTGCATCTGCTCCGGGCGGAGCCGGATGAGCATGACCGAGGCCGACGCGTCGGCGTGGAAGTTGCCCCCGGGGACGGCGGGGAACACCGTCTCCAGCGAACCAGGCTGCTGGTCGGCGGGGCGGACCGGGGTGCCGTCGTCGCGCAGCAGCCGAACGCCGTCCGCCCACGGGGTCGTGCCCAGCGGGTTGCCGGTGTTCGGGTTGCGGATCAGACCACCGAGCGGTGCAAGGACCATGGCGCCCGCACCTGCGCCCATCAGGCCGATCGTGGTCAGCAGCAGCTTGCGGCGGGGGAGGCCGGACCTGTCCAGCCCGCTGAGCAGGGTGGCCGAGGTCGTGACCCGGTCGAAGTGCGACCCGTCGTGCTTGTCCTGGACCGCGGTCTCGTGCGGCAGCAGGTTGCGGACGTACAGCACCAGGCCGATGCCGATCGCGGTCAGCGAGATGCCCATCGTGATGCCGAGCAGGGGCGTGAACAGCGCGCTCCAGGTGCTGCCGCCGACCTGCCACTCCCAGCCGGGCAGGAACCAGCCGGAGCCGGCGTAGACGACGAGGAACGCCAGGGCGGCGACGGCGGCGATGGCGAACGAGAGGGTGACCTGCCGGACGGCGCGCCTCTCCATGGAGGAGCCGGGCTCCGGGCCCGGGTCGACGTGCAGGATCTCCACGCCGTCGTACCGGGCGCCCAGCCGGTCCAGCTCGGTGCGGTCCATGGCGCTGAGCCGCTCGGGGCTGTACTCGTCGTCCGGGCCGCCGTGCGCGGGACCCGCGGTGTCGTCGCCGCCGGCAGCGCCGGGGCCGGTGTGGGTGGTGCTCACGCCTTCGTCCCCATCCAGAAGATCCCGAACAGCAGGGCGCCCATGCCGGCGACCCAGATGACCAGGCCCTCGGCCACCGGGCCGACCCGGCCGACGCCGGCGCCACCGGGGTCGGCCTGGGCCTGCACGGTCTGCACGTAGTTGATGATCGCCCGCTTCTCCTCCGGGGTGAGCTGGTTGTCACCGAAGACGGGCATGTTCTCCGGGCCGGTGAGCATCGCGGAGTAGATCGTGAGGTCGTTGGCCTCCGACAGCGACGGTGCCCGCTTCCCGGAGGAGAGCGCGCCGCCCTGGCCGGTGAAGTTGTGGCACTGGGCGCAGTTGAGCCGGAACAGCTCGCCGCCTGCGGCGAGATCGCCCGAGCGCAGGTCGCCCGAGGGCAGGGTCGGCCCACCGCCGTTGGCCTGGATGTAGGCCATCAGCTGGTCGATCTCCTCCTCCGAGAAGACCGGCGGGCGCTCGGGGGCCTGGGCCTCCTGACGCACGAGCGGCATGCGGCCGGTGTGCACCTGGAAGTAGACGGCGGCCTCGCCGACGCCGATGAGCGAGGGCCCACGGCCCTCCACGCCCTCCAGGTTCGAACCGTGGCAGGTGATGCAGCTGCGGACGTAGAGGTCCCGGCCGGCCTCGACGGCGTTCGACGGGTTGCCGGTCGGGTCGTCGGCGGCGCTGGCGCCGGGGGCGAGGGCGGAGTAGCCGACGCCGGTGAGCACCAGGGCGGCCATGAGGCCCGCGACGTTGGCCAGCCGACGACGCTGCTTGGACCGCCGCCGGGCCTGGGCGGCCGCGGCCGGGCTGCCGGCCGCGGGACGCCGGCCGAACCGGGCGCGCAGGCCGCGGCGGCCGCTCTCGACGGGGGCCTCGGACGAGGGGTTCGTGGTGGTCACCGGTTCCCTAGCGGATCAGGTAGATCGTGGCGAAGAGCCCGACCCACACGACGTCGACGAAGTGCCAGTAGTAGGAGACCACGATGGCCGAGGTCGCCTGGGCTGGCGTGAATCGGCCCATGGTGGACCGGATGAGCACGTAGACGAAGGCCACCAGGCCACCGATGACGTGCAGGGCGTGGAAGCCGGTCGTCAGGTAGAAGACCGAGCCGTAGCTCGACGAGGCGATCGTCGTGCCGTGGTCGACGACCAGCACCCGGTACTCGTTCATCTGGGCCAGGACGAACACCGCGCCCATGAGGAACGTGATGGCGAACCAGCGGCGCAGCCCGTAGACGTTCCCGCGCTCGGCGGCGAACACGCCGAGCTGGCAGGTGACCGAGGAGGCCACCAGGATCACGGTGAAGAACGTCGCGTAGGGAAGGTTCAGCTCGGTCGGCTCCGGAGGCCAGCCGTCTGTCGCCCGGGCGCGCGCGGTGAAGTACATGGCGAACAGGCCGGCGAAGAACATCAGCTCACTGGCGAGCCAGACGATCGTGCCGACGCTGACCATGTTCGGTCGGGTCAGGGAGTGCACCCGCGAGGTGTCGAAGGTGCTGCTCGCCACGGGGGCCGTTGTCACGGGGTCATCATGGCATCGGGATGCCCTCCCCACGACGCGGGGTGGGCGCGCGTGGCGTGTCTCCCCGTGCGCGTGCGGTGCCCCCTCCGACGTGACCGTGGGAAGCGCTAGGCTGCGCGGGGTGAGCGTCGACGCCGCACCGGCCACCGTGCTGGTCTTCAGCCAGCGGGCCGAGGTCCGCGCCGCCGTCCGTGCTGCGCTGGGCGCCTTCCCGGCTCCGGACGTCGGCCCCCTCCGCTACGTGGAGTGCGCCACCGGTGACGAGGTGGTGACGGCGGTCGACGCCGGCGGGGTCGACCTGTGCGTCCTGGACGGCGAGGCCCAGCCCACCGGGGGGATGGGGATCAGCCGCCAGTTGCGCGCCGAGGTGGCCGACTGCCCGGCGATGGTGGTCCTCATCGCCCGTCAGGCCGACCGGTGGCTGGCGCACTGGTCGCAGGCCGACGCCACGCTGGCCTTCCCGGTCGACCCGCTGGTCGCCCCGGAGACCGTGGCCGGGCTGCTGCGCGAACGGGCCGCCTCGCGGCCCGTCGTGCGGCGCTGAGCGGCGTGGCGGGCACCGCCCCGACCTGGCCCGTGCTGCTCAGCCGGCTGGCCCGGCGGGAGGACCTCTCGATCGAGGACACCCGCTGGGCGATGCGCCAGGTGATGACCGGCGAGGCCTCCCCGGCCCAGATCGCCGGCCTGGTCATGGGGCTGCGGGTCAAGGGGGAGACGCCGGCCGAGGTGCTGGGTCTGGCCGCGACCATGCTCGACCAGGCCACCCCGGTGGTGCTCGCGCAGGACTGCGTGGACATCGTGGGCACCGGGGGCGACGGCGCGCAGACGGTCAACATCTCCACCATGGCCGCGATCGTCACCGCCGCGGCGGGAGCGCCGGTGGCCAAGCACGGCAACCGGGCGGCGTCGTCGAAGTCGGGTACGGCCGACGTCCTCGAGGCGCTCGGGGTGGTCATCGACCTCCCCGCCGACGCCGTTGCGGAGTGCGTCCGCCGGGCAGGGATCGGGTTCTTCTTCGCCCCGGTGTTCCACCCCGGGATGCGGCACGCAGCGGTCCCGCGGCGGGAGCTGGGCATCGGCACGGTGTTCAACTTCCTGGGCCCGCTGACCAACCCGGCGCGGCCGGTGGCCGGGGCGATCGGCTGCGCCGATCTGCGGATGGCCCCGGTCCTCGCGCAGGTGCTCGCCGATCGCGGCACCCGGGCCCTGGTCTTCCGGGGGGACGACGGCCTCGACGAGCTGACCACCACGACGACGTCGTCGGTGTGGGTGGTGCGCGACGGCGAGGTGGTCGCCGAGCGGCTCGACCCGACGGCGTTCGGCATCCCGGTGGCCGAGCCGGGGGCGCTGCGGGGCGGGGGACCGGAGGAGAACGCCGAGGTGGTCCGCCGGCTCGTGGCCGGGGACCGCGGACCGGTGCGGGACGCGGTGCTGCTCAATGCCGCGGGAGCACTGGCTGCCTTCGACGGGCGCGGCGGACGGCTGCCCGACGTCCTCGGCGCGGCGCTGGAACGGGCTGCCGCCGCGGTCGACGACGGCCGGGCCGCGGCCAAGCTCGAGGAGTGGGTGCAGGTCAGCCAGGAGCTCCGCGCCCGCACCTGAACGGCGCCTGGCCGCTTCCGGCCTCTCCGCAGGGCCCCGATCCGAGCTGGCGAGGGTCGCGGGCGGGGTCCTTCCTCAGTCGGCGGACTCGAAGCCGATCGAGAAGGCGGCCTCGAGGTCGTGCCGTGAGTAGGCGCGGAAGGCGATGTGCGTGGCGGTGTCGACCACGCCGGGCACCTTGTTGATCCGACCGGCGATCACCTGGGCGATCTCGTCGAACTCGGGCACGCGGATGATCGCGACCAGGTCGACGTCGCCGGCGACGGAGTAGACCTCGCTGACCCCGGGCAGGTCGGCGACCGCCTCGGCGACCTCGGCGATGGAGTCGGTGGCGGCATCGATCATCACGATGGCGGTGATCACGTCCGGGATGCTAGCCGGGTGGCGCCCCGGCCGCGCCGTGCCTCCGGCCGGTCGGCGGCGACCCGGTCGGGCTGGCTGCGGGTGCGCAGCGGCCGGCCGTCGCCGAAGGGGTCGCGCTCGGCGCGGCCGGCCTCCACCCGCGCGAGGAACGCGCGGTAGGCGCCGGTGCCCGGGGTGCGGCTGGCCAGCGTGCCGTCGACCTCGACCAGCCGGGTGCCGGGCTTCTCCATCCAGCGCAGCACCAGCTCGGTCTCGTCGACCGTGGCGGCGAGCTCGCCGTCCGGTCCGGTGGGTGTCTCGGCCGTGGCCCGCAGGCCGGCCAGGCACTCGCGGACCGACCGGCCGCGCTCGGCGACCCCGGCGGCGACCAGGCGGCCGCGCCGCACGACCGACAGCTGCCAGCCACCGGCGCCGTCGGGACGGGCCAGCACCATCTCCGGCACGGTGGCCAGCGACTCCAGCCGCTGACGGCGCTGGACCGCCCGCACCAGCACCGCCACCCGGTCGCGCAGCAGCGCGGCGTCCTCGTACCGGCCCTCGCCGGCCAGCCGCTCGACCCGGTCGAGCAGCGGCGCGACCAGCTCGCGGGGGTCGGAGTCGACGGCGGCGGTGAACACCGCGGCGATCGAGGCGTACTCCTCGCGGCTCTGCGCACCGGTGCAGGGGGCGCCGCACCGGCCCATGCCGGCGAGCGCGCAGGCGGTGCCGGTGCCCGCGAGCGCCAGCCGGGGGGTGCACTGGCGCAGCGGCAGCGACTCGTGCACCGCGGCGACCGCGTCGTCGGCTGCGCGCCGGTCGGGGAAGGGGCCGAGGAAGGACCCGGTGCCCGGGCGGACCCGGCGCACCACCGAGAGCCGCGGGAAGGGCTCGTCGGTGAGCCGGACCCAGAGGGCGCGCTCGGGGAAGCGGGACCGGCGGTTGTACCGGGGCTTGTGCTCGGCGATCAGCCGCAGCTCCCGGACGGCGGCCTCCAGGTCGTGCGCGCACGGCAGCGCGTCGACCCGCTCGGCCAGCCGGATCATCTCCGTCATCCGGCTGCGCTGCTCGCCGGCGGAGAAGTAGCTGCGCACCCGGCTGCGGAGGTCGGTGGAGGTGCCCACGTACAGGGCCTCGTCGCGCGGGCCGCGGAAGACGTAGACGCCGGGGCCGGTGGGGACGTGCTCGGCCAGGTGCCGCTTCCGGCGGCGTTCGGGGTCGACCTGGCGGGTCAGGCCGGAGAGCTCCTCCAGGGTCGTGATCCCCAGCGGTCCGAGCCGCTCGAACAGGCCGTGCAGGACGTCGACGGTCGCCCGCGCGTCGGCCAGCGCCCGGTGACAGGGCTCGGTGGAGGTGGCGAAGTAGGGGGCGAGGGTGGCCAGCTTGCAGTTGGGCACCTCGTCGCGGGTGAGCAGCCGGCGGGCCAGGACGGCGGTGTCGACCGAGGCGGCGGCGGGCCAGGCGATGCCGGTCTCCTCGCAGGCCGCGCGCAGGAAGCCGAGGTCGAAGGGGGCGTTGTGGGCGACCAGCACGGCGCCCCGGGCGAACTCCAGGAAGGCCGGCAGCACGGCCTCGATGCGCGGCGCGGCCGCTACCATCATGGTGGTGATGCCGGTGAGCACGCTGATGTAGGGCGGGATCTCCCGGCCCGGGTCGACCAGGGTCTGGAACTCGCCGACCACCTGACCGCCGCGCACCTTGACCGCGCCGATCTCGGTGATCGCGCTGTCCTTCGGGGAGCCACCGGTCGTCTCCAGGTCGACGACCACGAACGTCACCGCCGACAGCGCGGTGCCCGCCTCCTCGATCGTCACCTGCTCGTAGCGCGGGCGCCCCGGCGGTGCCGCGGGGGTGGGGGCCGACGGCAGGACCGTGGAGGCCCAGCCGGACGGGCGGGCGCCCGGCCCCCCGGAGGGCGGGACGGGTGGCAGCGCAGGAACGGGTGGCACGCCGCGGACGGTAGGTCGGGGGTCCGACAGTCCGGGGGAGGGCGCGCCGGGACCCGGGGGCGGGGGCGGACCCACGGAGGGCGTGCGGCGGGAACTGTCGGTGGCTGCTCCTACGGTCCGCGCTGCCGGGACGGAGGGCCGTCCGGATCGAGAGGGAGGGAGAGCCGCCGTGCTCATCGACTGCGACACCTGCACCGTCCGCGGCACGGGCTGCGCCGACTGCGTCGTCACCATGCTCCTCGGTGCACCGCCGGGCTGGCAGGGGAGCGATCCCTGTGTCGTGCCCCTGGTGCCGAGGGCGACGGTGGGGGCCGGCCCGGCCGAGGTGGCGCCGCACGGCGACGCGCCCGGGCGGGCCCGGTCCGGACGTGACGTGGCTCCTGTTGACGCGACGGAGGGCGACGGCCGTGCCGTCGTGGAACTGGACGAGGTGGAGCGCCGGGCGGTCCGGGCTTTGGCAGAGTTCGGCCTGGTCCCGCCGTTGCGTCATCAAGATGCGTCAGACCACGGCGACCGCTACGTGAGCTGACAAATCGCACTCCTGTGATTCGTCAGGTCTGGCCCGAGGATCCGGGTTTGACGGGTCTTTGTCTCGGTCCGGTCACGGGCCTAGTTTCGTGACGTCCGGTAGGGAAGTCGTCACTGATCAGGGTGGCCCCGGCCGGAGACCGCCGAACCAGCCGGCCTCGCCGGCTGGACCCGGGACCCACGCAACGCTGTAGGTGGGTGCTCACGTGCACCGGGTCACCCCGGGCACACCGCGTCGTCGTCGACGCGGCCGAGATCGGGCGTGACTGCTGCGCCCGGGCCTGTCAGCCGACTCGGTAGGCGGTGCGACCAGGAAGAACGGAGCCCCGCCTCCCATGGCGAGCCCTCAGTCCCGCCTCCGGCCCACGCCGGCCCGCCCTGCCGCGCTGCCCTCCGGCTCCCGGCGCGCCCGGCTGACCGGCCGGCTCGGTGCCGGGGTGCTCCTCGGGCTCACCGCCAGCCTCACGCTCACCCTGCTCCCGGGCAGCGCGGCTGCTGCCCCTGGCGACCCGGTGGCCCAGGCCGGCACGGCGGAGGAGGCCACGCGCCTGGTCTCCGACGCGACGCACGAGCTCGAGGTCGTCACCGAGCAGTTCAACGACGCGCAGGAGGAGCTCGCCCAGCAGCGGGCCGCGGCCGACGCCGCCGGCCAGGCCCTCGCCGCCGCCCAGGCGCAGCTGGCGGCCCTCGACGAGCAGATGCGCCGCGTCGCGCGGAGCGCCTTCACCGGCGAGAACCTGTCCCGGTTCAACGCCCTGATGACCAGCGGCTCGGCCGACGAGTTCCTCTCCCAGGTCACCACCCTGGACGCCATCGCCGGGCACACCACGGACGTCCTCGCCCAGGTGACCGCCGCGGCCCAGGCGGCCGAGCAGGCGAAGGCGGCCGCCGACGCGGCGGCGGGGCAGGCCGAGGCCGGCCTGGCCGACGTCACCACCCGGCAGGCCGACCTGCAGGGGCGGATCGCCGAGTACCGGGCCCAGTACGACTCCCTCAGCGCGGCCCAGCAGCAGGCGGTGGTGCAGGAGCACGCCGGTCCGACGCTGACGCCCCCCGCCCCCGCCGAGGTCGTCGCCTCCTCGGACGCGGCGCAGACCGCCGTGGACACCGCGCTGGCCCAGATCGGCGATCCCTACGTCTGGGGCGCCGGCGGCCCGGATGCCTTCGACTGCTCGGGTCTGACCCAGTACGCCTTCGCCGCGGCCGGGGTCCGGCTGCCGCACTCCAGCCGGGGGCAGGCCACCATGGGCACCGCGGTGAGCCGGGCCGAGCTGCAGCCCGGTGACCTGGTCTTCTTCTACAGCCCGGTCAGCCACGTGGGCATGTACGTGGGCAACGGGAAGATGGTGCATGCGCCGACGTTCGGCAGCCCGGTCGTCGTCACCGGGGTCGACATGGCCGGGTACGTGGGGGCACGCCGGCTCGTCGGCTGAGGCCGTCCGGGGCGGGCAGCCCGCACAGGGCGCCGTCCTAAGCTCGCCCGCGTGTGTGCCCCGACCGTCCCGAGCCCGTCCGCGTGAGCACCTCGGCGCTCGTGCCCACCCCGGCCCGGTCCCGGCGGCTGGCGCTCGGCACGGCGGCGGTCCTCGGGGCCGCGCTGGTCGTGGTGATCGCGGTGACCACCCCGTGGGAGGTGCTCGCCGCACCGCCCGGCGGCAGCACCCCCGTCGACCCCGCCGCGGCGTTCACGGCCGAGGAGATCGCCCGGGCCGAGGACTTCGCCGGCGCGCTGCGGCCGGCGTCGCTGGTCTCCCTGCTGCTGGGCCTGGCCGTCTCCGCGGTGTTCGGCCTCACCCGCGCCGGCGCTGCCACCGCGCGTCGGCTGGCCCGCCCGCTGGGTGGCGGCTGGGCCTGGCAGGTGCTCCTCGGCACGTTCGCCATCCTGATCGTGGGACGGCTGGTGACCCTCCCGCTGTCGGCCTGGGGTGAGGTGGTGCGGCACCGCTACGGGCTCTCCACCCGGGGCTGGGGTCTGTGGGCCCGGGACGTCGCCGTCTCGACCGGCATCAGCGCCGCCCTCACCGCGCTGGGGCTGCTGGCGGTGGTGGCCCTGGCCCGCCGGGCGCCGCGGACCTGGTGGGCCTGGGCGGGTGGGGGCGCGGCGGCGCTCGTCGTCGTCGGGTCGTTCCTCTACCCGATGGTGATTGAGCCGGCGTTCAACCGGTTCGAGCCGATGCCGGCGGGTCAGCTGCGCAGCGACCTGTTCGCGCTCGCCGAGCGCAGCGGCACCCCGGTCGAGGACGTGCTGGTGGCCGACGCCAGTCGCCGCACCACGGCGCTCAACGCCTACGTCTCCGGGTTCGGGTCCACGCGCCGGGTCGTCGTCTACGACACGGTGCTCGAACGGCTCCCCGACGAGGAGATCGAGTCGATCGTGGCGCACGAGCTGGGTCACGTGGCCAACGACGACGTCCTCAGCGGCACGCTCATCGGCGCGCTGGGCGCCGGTGCCGGGGTCTCGCTGCTCGGGTGGCTGCTCGGTGCGCCGCCGCTGCTGCGCCGGGCCGGGGCGCGGGGGCCGGGGGACGGCGCCGTCGTCGGCCTGCTGCTGTTCCTGGTCACGGTCGGCACGCTGGTCTCGACACCGGTGCAGAACCTGGTCTCCCGCCAGATCGAGGCACGGGCGGACCTGCACGCCCTGGACCTGACCGGTGACCCGGTCGCCTTCACCGCCATGCAGCGGCGGCTGGGGGAGGCCAACCTCAACGACCCGGACCCGCCGGCCGCCTGGCAGTGGTTCTACGGGTCGCACCCCACGGTGCCGCAGCGGATCGCGTTCGCCGCCGACTGGGCCCGGCTGCACGGTGCCCCGGTGCCCCGGTGAACCGCACCCTGGTCGTCACCAACGACTTCCCGCCCCGGCAGGGCGGCATCCAGACGTTCGTGGCGGCGCTGTTGGCCACCCGCCCGCCGGAATCGCTGGTCGTGCTCGCCTCCGACCACCCGGGATCGGCCGAGCACGACGCGCAGCTGCCCTACCCGGTGGTCCGGGCCGCCACCGGGATGCTGCTGCCGACCCCGGACGCCACGCGCACCGCCGCGCGCCTCGCGCGGGAGCACGGCTGCGACACCGTCTTCTTCGGGGCGGCGGCGCCGCTGGGCCTGATGGCCCCGGTGCTGCGCCGCTCCGGCGTGCGCCGGCTGGTCGGTGCCACCCACGGGCACGAGACCGGCTGGGTGGCGCTCCCCGCGGCCCGGCAGCTGGTGCAGCGGATCGCGTCGGGGCTGGACGAGCTGACGTACATCAGCGCCTACACCCACGACCGGCTCGCCCCGGCGCTCGGGGACCGGACGGTGCTCAGCCAGCTGTCCCCGGGGGTCGACGTCGACCTGTTCAGCCCGGACACCGACGGCTCGGCCGTGCGCGAGCGGTACGGGCTGGGGAGCGCGCCGGTGGTCGTGTGCGTCTCCCGGCTGGTGCCGCGCAAGGGGCAGGACGTGCTCGTCGCGGGCTGGCCTCAGGTGCTCGCCCGGCATCCGGACGCCCGGCTGCTGCTGGTCGGGGGCGGCCCGCTGGAGCTGCGGCTGCGCCGGGCGGTCGCCGCCCGCGGCCTGGGCGGCTCGGTGGTGCTCACCGGCGGTGTGCCGGCCGGCGAGCTGCCCGCCCACTACGCCGCCGGCGACGTCTTCGCCATGCCCTGCCGCACCCGTCGCGGCGGGCTGGACGTCGAGGGGCTGGGGATGGTGTTCCTCGAAGCCGCCGCCTGCGGCCGGCCAGTGGTCGCCGGCACCTCCGGCGGCGCCCCGGAGACGGTCCGCGAGGGGGAGACGGGGCACGTGGTCGACCCGCGCTCGCCCACCGCCGTCGCCCGGGTGCTGGCCGACCTGCTCGACGACCCGGCCCGGGCCCGCGCCGTGGGGGCCGCGGGCCGGGCCTGGGTCGAGCAGCGCTGGTCCTGGGCGACCATCGCCGGCACCTTCGCCCGGCTGCTGGAGGGCTGACGTGCGGAGCCGCTACGCGCGGTAGATCGCCTCGACCTCGGCGCCGAACTCCTTCATCACCACGCCGCGCTTGAGCTTCATGCTCGGTGTGAGGGTGCCGTTGGCCTCGGTGAAGTCCTCGGCGAGCACCCGGTACTTCTTGATCGCCTCGGCCTGCGACACGGCCTTGTTGGCCTCGGCGACCGCGGTGTCGAGCTCGGCCAGCAGGTCGGGGTCCTCGCGCAGCTGGGCGGCGGTGAGCGACTCGTCCCTGCCGCGGGCCTTCAGCCAGGCAGGCAGGGCCTCGGCGTCCAGGGTGACCAGCGCGGCGATGAACGGCCGCTGGTCGCCGACCACGATGCACTGGCTGACCAGCTTGTGCGCCCGCAGCCGGTCCTCCAGCACGGCCGGGGCGACGTTCTTGCCCCCGGCGGTCACCAGGATCTCCTTCTTGCGGCCGGTGATGCGCAGGAAGCCCTGCTCGTCGAGCTCGCCGAGGTCACCGGTGCGGAACCAGCCGTCGGCGTCGATCGCCTCGCGGGTGGCCTGCTCGTTGCGCCAGTAGCCGCGCATCACGATGCCGCCGCGCAGCAGCACCTCGCCGTCCTCGGCGATGGCCGCGTCGACGCCGGGCAGCGGACGGCCGACGGTGCCGATCCGGATCGCGGCGTCGTGGTTGACCGCCGCGGCCGCCGTCGTCTCGGTGAGCCCGTAGCCTTCGTAGATGGTCACGCCGAGCCCGCGGAAGAAGTGGCCCAGCCGCTCGCCGAGCGGGGCGCCACCGGAGACGGCGCCGGCGCAGCGACCGCCCAGGGCGGCGCGCAGCTTGCCGTAGACCAGGCGGTCGAACAGCGCGTGCTGCAGCCGCAGCCCAAGACCGGGGCCGCCGGTGTCCTGGGCGCGGGACCAGTCGACGGCGACCTGTGCGGCCCGGTCGAAGATCTTGCCCTTGCCGTCGCCCTCGGCCTTGGCCTTCGCCCCGTTGTAGACCTTCTCGAACACCCGGGGCACGGCGAGCACGAACGTCGGCTGGAAGCGGCCGAGGTCGCCCACCAGGTCGGCGATGTCCGGGGTGTGCCCGATGACCGTGCGTGCGTCGATGGCGCCCACCTGCAGCACCCGGGCCAGCACGTGGGCCAGCGGGATGAACAGCAGCATCGAGCCGTCGGGGTTGATGAAGCGGTCCAGCAGGGTGATCCCGTTGCGGACCTCGAACAGGAAGTTGCCGTGGGTCAGCTCGCAGCCCTTGGGCCGGCCGGTGGTGCCGCTGGTGTAGATCAACGTGGCCAGGCTGTCCGCGCCGAGGGTCCGCCGGCGGGCCGCCAGCTCCTCGTCGGGTACGTCGGCACCCGCGGTGGTCAGCTGGTCGAGTGCGCCGTCGTCGATGACCCACACCGGGCCCAGGTCCGGCGCCTCGTTGCGCACCGACTCGACGTCCTCGGCGTGCCGCGGGCTCTCCACGAAGATCCCCCGGGCACCGGAGTCGGTGAGGATCCAGGAGATCTGGTCGGGGCTGGACGTCTCGTACACCGGGACGACCACGGCGCCGGCGGTCCAGATGGCGTAGTCCAGGACGGTCCACTCGTACCGGGTGCGGGCCAGCAGGCCCACCCGGTCGCCGGGACCGATCCCGCCGGCCACCAGGCCCTTGGCCACGCCGGCGACCTCGGCGGCGAACTGCGCCCAGGTCACGTCCCGCCACTCTCCGTCGACCTGCCGGCGCAGGCCGACGTCGTGCGGGTGCTCGGCCGCGTTGCGGGCGACCATGTCCGTCAGGGCGTCGTCGGCCCTCACGGTGGCGGTGGGGGGAACGCTCAGCTCGCGCACGCCGGTCCTCTCTGCCCCGCCCGGGCGGGGGCGCCGTCGCCTCCCGGACCCGGACGCTGGGTCGGGAGGTCAATCTAGTCGGGGAAGCCGCCGGGGGGCACGGCAACGACCCCGGTCGGGGTGACCGGTCCGGTCAGGGGTCCGGGTGGTCACGGTCGGCGACTACCCTGCGGCGCATGGCCGACCAGTCCACCCAGTCGATCGTCGTCGACGCGCCCGCGGCCCAGGTGATGGCCGTGATCGCCGACTTCCCGTCGTACCCGCAGTGGGTGGATGCGGCCAAGACCGTCGAGGTGCTCGAGACCGGGCCCGACGGCCGCGCCCGCCGGGTGCACTTCGTCATCGACGCGGGCCCGGTCAGCGACGACTACGAGCTGGCCTACACCTGGGACGACGACCGGTCCGTGCACTGGACCCTGGTGCGCGGGCAGATGCAGAAGCAGCAGGATGGCTCCTACACCCTCGTCGAGACCGGCGGACGCACGACGGTCACCTACTCGATCACCATCGACCTGTCGATCCCGATGCTGGGGTTGATCAAGCGCCGGGCGGAGAAGGTCATCCTGGACACCGCGCTCAAGGAGCTCAAGAAGCGCGTCGAGGGCTGACGTGCAGATCCTCCTGGTCACCGGCCCCGGCGGAGCCGGCAGCTCCACCGTGGCCGCCGCCACGGCGCTCCGGCTGGCCGCCGCCGGCAGTCGCTGCCTGCTGTTGACCGACCGTGCACCGGGCACCCCCGGGCTGTCCGGTGCCGTGGACGTCGAGGTGGTCGCGGCCCAACCCGCGCTGCAGCAGGTGTGGAGCCGGCACGTCGAGCAGCTGGCCGGTCTCCTGCCGATGCACGTGCTCCCGCCGGCGACATCGGTCGTCCCGGTGCCGGGGGTGGGGCAGTTCGCCCTGCTCACGGCGCTCGCCGCGCACGCCGCCGCCGGCCGGTTCGACGTCGTGGTCGTCGACGCCGGACCGACCCCCGCCGCGCTCTCCCTGCTCGCCCTGCCCGGGGCGCTGCGCTGGTGGCTCGGTCAGCTGGCGCCGACCCGGCTCCGCGTGCTGGCCAGCCTCCGCACGGCGGCCGCTCCGGGGCGGCCGAACGGCGTGGCCGGGCTGCTGGCGGGCGCCGAGGGGCTCGACCAGCTCGTCGACCGCGTGCCGCTGGGCGACCCCGAGCGCACGGCCGTGCACCTGGTGCTGCGGCCGGACGCCACCGCCGCCGGCGAGCTGCAGTCGGCCGCCACCGCCCTGGGCGTGCTCGGGCAGCAGCTGGCGTCGGTGACGGCCGCCCGGCTGCTCCCAGCGACCGGCGGGGACTGGTGGGCCGAGCGCGCGGCTGCGCAGGCCGAGGCGGTCCGGGCGCTGACCGAGCTGGCCGGGGGCGTGCGCGAGGTCGCCGAGGCCCCCGTCGCGCCCCGGACGCCGGCCGAGCTGGCCGCCCTCGACGCCGCCGTGCCGCCGCCACGGGCGGCCGTCCAGCCACCACCGGGGGTGCCGCGCACCAGCCGGTCGGCGGCGGGGGAGTGGCTGCTGGAGCTGACACTGCCCTTCGCCCGGCGGGGGGAGATCGAGCTCACCCGGTGGGCGGACGACCTGGTCGTCACCGCGGCCGGTGTGCGACGGTCCTTCCCGCTGGACCCGCTGCTGCGCCGGTGCACCGTCTCCGGTGGGGCGCTCGACCACGCCGGCACCCCGCGGGCCACCCTGGCGGTCCGCTTCACCCCGGACCCCGCCCAGTGGCCCGCCGGCCTGCTGCCCACCGACCCCCGTCCCACCGATCCGCAGGAGACACCGTGACCACCCCGGCACCGGACTGGATGGAGCAGGCCCGGCGTCTGGTCACCGGCCTGGCGGCCGAGCACCCCGCAGCCGGCGGCCTGGCCGGTGCGCTCGGCGGGCTGCTCGGGAGTGCTCCGGCCGGGACGGCGCACCGGGACGACGCGACCGCCGACGGGGACTGCCGCTGGTGCCCGCTGTGCACCGGCCTGTCCGCGCTGCGCGGCCGTCGTCCCGACCTCGTCGAGGGGCTCGCCGATGTGCTCGTCGCGGCGGCCGAGACGCTCCGCGGGCACGCCGGCACCCCCCGCGGAGACGAGGAGGCGGCTCCGGACGCCACCCCCCGCGACGACGGCGTCCCTGCCCCAGACGTGTCTGCCCCGGGCGTCCCTTCCCCGACCGAGGAGCCCGTGCCCCACCCGGACCCCCGCACCGCCCGCGTCCAGCGGATCGACGTCGCGTGACCGCGGCCGACCCGACCCCGTCCGCCGCCGAGCTGCCCGCGCTGGGCATCGACATCGGCGGCACCAAGGTCGCCGGCGGCGTCGTCGCGGCGGACGGCACCATCCTCGACACGGCCCGCCGGGCCACGCCGGGCAAGTCGGTGGCGGCCACCGAGGACGCGATCGCCGCGGTCGTCGACGAGCTGGCGGAGCGCCACGGCGGGCCGCTGGTCGGCGTGGGCGTGGGCGCGGCCGGCTGGTTCGACCGAACCGGGGACACCGTGCTGTTCAGCCCGCACCTGGCCTGGCGCAACCAGTCGCTGCGCAAGGACCTCGGGGTGCGGTTGCAGCGCCCGTTGTGGGTGGGCAACGACGCCGATGCCGCCGCCTGGGCCGAGTACCGCTACGGCGCCGCCCGCGGCAGCGACCTGGTCCTGATGATCACGCTGGGCACCGGCATCGGCGGTGGGCTGGTCATCGACGGCCGCCTGCAGCGCGGGGCGCACGGGGTGGCCGGCGAGTGGGGGCACATGCGTGTGGTGCCCGACGGCCGGCTGTGCGCCTGCGGCAACCGGGGATGCTGGGAGCAGTACGCCAGCGGCAACGCCCTGGGGCACACCGCGCAGGAGGTCGCGCAGAACTCACCGGCGGCCGCCGCCACGCTGATCGACCGGGTCGGCGGTGACCTGGAGCGGATCACCGGCGAGGTCGTGGCGCAGGCCGCGGCCGACGGCGATCCGCTGGCCGGGGAGCTGCTCGCGGAGGTCGGGTCGTGGCTGGGGCAGGGCATCGCCGACCTCTCCGCCGTCCTCGACCCCGAGGTCGTGGTGATCGGCGGCGGGGTCAGCGTGCTCGGCGAGACGGTGCTCGGGCCGGCCCGGCAGCGGCTGGAGCGGGCACTGCCCGGACGCGGGTTCCGCCCCGGCCCGCGGGTGGTCGCCGCCGAGCTGGGCGCGCAGGCGGGGCTGGTCGGCGCCGCCGACCTGGTACGTCGGGCCGTCGCCGAAGGCACCGCCTGAGGCCCCCCTCCTCAGACCACCGCGCCGTCATCGCCGTCGTCGGACCGGTCCCGCATCCGGGAGACGAGGATCCCGACGCCACCCACCAGGGCGGCGACCCCGAGCACCAGCCCGGTCTCCGTGGTCAGGCCCAGCCTGCCGGGGAGGATCACCAGCACCGCGCCCACCGCGATGAGCAGCATGGCCGTCAGCGAGGCCGGCGCCAGGACCGGCAACGGCGGTGGGGGCGGCGGCTCGTAGTGCTCCTCCGGCAGGTCGAGCACGGAGACCTCGGCGGGCGGGGGTGGAGGGTCGTCGCGTGGCTCCTCGTCGACGACGGTGCGGCCGTGCTCGGCCTCGAACGCGGCGACGATCCGGGCGAACTCGGCGTCGTCGTCGGTGGCGGGACCGGGGTGGCGGGCCGGCTCGGTCGTCGGCTCACCTGCGTGCTGCTCGACGACGGCCTGCGCCTCGGCGCTCCGGGCCCGGTCCACGAACAGTCGGTCCGAGGGCGGGCTGGGCAGGTGGACGTTGCGGGTGTAGGGGGCGACGTCGGTGGCCGGCTCCAGGTAGGCGGCGATGCCGGCGGCGGCGAGGACGTCGAGCAGGTGCTCGCCGACCCGCGGGTCCACGTCGCGCAGTGGGCGCCAGAGCGGGGCGTCCAGGCCGTTGTCCCGGCGGCCGCGCCCGCGGCGGGGGAGCGTCACGGCGCCGGCTCCGGGGTGCTGGCCGACGGCACCCGCTCGCGGATCCACTCGACGGAGCGGGCGAACAGCGCGGGTGCGTCGTTGTCCAGGGTGGCCACGTGCCAGCTGTCGTGCAGCAGCACCTCCGTGGTGTCGGCGCTGCCGACCCCGGCGAGCAGCACCCGGGTGGAGGCCGGCTCGACCACGTGGTCGGTGACGCTGCGGAAGACCAGCAGAGGCGCGCGGACGGCGGCCAGCTCGGCGCGGGTCGCCTGCCAGAGCCGCCGCAGCGCGAGGGCCGCCCGGGTGGGCAGCCGGGGGTAGGCGAGCTCCGTGCAGCCGGGCTTCTTGATGTCGCCGGCGATCGGCGCCCAGACGGGGGTCACCCGGGCCAGCAGCGGCAGCAGCTTCGCCTCACGCCGTTCGGTCAGCAGCGAGGGGTTCACCAGCACCAGCGCGGCGACGTCGTCGGGACGGCGCTCGGCCAGGCGCAGCGCCAGCGTCCCGCCCATCGACAGCCCGGCGACCACCACGCCGGAGCACCGCGCGGCCAGCTCGTCGAGCGCGTCGGACAGCGCGCCGTACCAGTCGTCCTCGGTGGTCGTGTTGGCGTCCTGCCAGCGCGTGCCGTGCCCGGGCAGCAGCGGGCAGCTGACGGTGAAGCCCGCGGCGGCCAGGTGCTCGCCCCAGGCGCGCAGGCTCTGCGGGGTGGAGGTGAAGCCGTGGCACAGCAGCACCCCGACCGGTCCGCCGGGCAGCTCGAACGGGTCGGCCCCGGCCATCCGGGGAGCGGAGGTCGGGGGGAGAGCCTGGCGCATCGGACCTCCGGGAGGGCAGCGGACGGCAGCGGTCGGTGCGGGTGGGACGGGGAGTGCAGGTGGGACGCGGCGGACGCGGCGGGACGCCGATTGTCGTGGAGCTGGGCGCTTCCCTAGTCTGACAGCCGCTGAGGGAGGCGCGTTGTTCTACTGGTTCCTCAAGTTCGTGGCCGTCGGGCCACTGGTGCGCCTGGTGTTCCGGTGGCACCCGGTCGGCACCGAGAACGTCCCGCGGACCGGTGCGGCCATCCTGGCCAGCAACCACCTGGCGGCCGCCGACTGGATCTTCATGCCGTTGTCGGTCCGCCGGCGGGTCACCTTCCTGGCGAAGGCGGAGTACTTCACCGCCACCGGCGTCAAGGGCTGGGCGCAGCGGGTGTTCTTCGGCGGCACCGGCCAGGTGCCCATCGACCGCACCGACGCCTCCGCGGCCGAGAACGCGATCCGGACCGGCATCCGGATCCTGAACGAGGGAAAGCTGCTGGGCATCTACCCGGAGGGCACCCGGTCACCGGACGGCCGGCTGTTCCGCGGCAAGACCGGGGTCGCGCGGATGACCCTGGAGACCGGTGCGCCGGTGATCCCGGTGGCGATGACCTACACCCCGCGGGACCTGCCGCTCCCCGGCGCGCTCGGCCGGAAGGTCAACCGCACGTTCGTCCGGGTGGGCGTGCGGTTCGGTGAGCCGCTGGACTTCTCCCGCTACGCCGGTCTCTCCGGAGACCGCTTCGTCGAGCGCTCGATCACCGACGAGATCATGTACGAGATCATGGAGCTCTCCGGCCAGGAGTACGTCGACCTGTACGGGGCCAAGGTCAAGAAGTCGATGGACTCCACCGGCGCCAGTGCCCGTGAGGTGGTCGGCCGCCTGCAGCCGCCGCCGAGCGAGGCCGCCGACCGCCTGCCCAGCTCACTGGCCGGCTGACCGCTCGCCGGTTCTCGCCCTGACGGCGGGCTGGCCGGCGCCGGTGGTGCGCAGGGGGCGCCTGGAGGAGGAGGGCACGTGTTCGCGGTGGTCTACCGGTGGCGGTTGCGGCCGGGCAGCGAGGAGCAGTTCCGCGACGGGTGGGAGCGGGTGACCCGGGCGATCCACGCAGGCTGCGGCAGCTACGGCTCGCGACTGCACCGCGCGGACGACGGCACGTGGGTGGCCTACGCCCGGTGACCCGACGCGGCCACCCGCGAGCGCTGCGCCTTCGACGAGCCCGAGGGGGAACGCCTGATGGCGGAGGCGGTGATCGAGCGGTTCCCCGAGCTGACCCTGGAGCTGGTGAGCGATCTGCTCGCGGAGCCGACGGAGCCGACGGAACCCTCAGCCCGGCACCTGGTGGGGGATCGGGAGCCGGGCTGAGGGTCCGTCGTGTGCGGCCCGGGGCAGGGGGCCGCAGGTCAGAAGGGCGGTGGCTCGTCGGGTGGGTCGGGTGCCCGCTCGCCGGGTGGTGGTTGGTCGTGTGGTGGGCGGCTGCGCGGTGGACCCGGCAGGTCGACGTCCGTGGGAGGCAGGTCGTCGTCGGCGCCGAAGCGCGGTGGGTGGGTGACCAGCACCTGGCCGGTGGGGGTCGTCCACTCCAGCCCGCCGTCGGGGAGCCCGCGCAGCCGCCAGCCGGGTGCCTGGTGGCTCAGCCGGTGGTGGTGCCGGCACAGGCAGCACAGGTTGTCGTGCGCCGTGGGACCGAACGGAAAGGGCACCGTGTGGTCGAGGTCGCAGCGGATCGGCCGCTTGCGGCAGCCGGGGAACCGGCAGCGGCGGTCGCGCAGCCGGACGAACCGGTCGAGCGCCCTGCCGGGGGAGTAGCCCGGGCTCTCCGGCGGTGGCCCGAGGGCGCGACCCGCCCGCAGCCCGGCGGCGTCGGTGAGCGCGAGGAGCTACCCGGTGAGCTCGTCGACCAGGGCGATCCCCGGCCGGGCGGCCAGCGCGGTGCCGGCGACCGTGCGGGTGCCGACCAGGTCGGCCAGCGCCGCGCCGGCGACCGGGTCAGCGACGTCCGGCGGGGTGCCGGAGCAGTCGGTGCCGGAGCAGTCGGTTCCGTGGGAGTCAGGGTCGGGGGAGCCGGTGCCGGGGGAGCCGGGGGCAGCGGCGCCGTCGGCGGGCATCAGCCCGAGGGCCTGCGCGAGCCGGCGGACCATCTCCGCCGGCACCAGGTCGCCGTCGACCTCGCCCGGCTCGTCGTCCGTGCCGAGCAGTGTGCCGGCCCCCGCGACCACGGTGAGCTGCGCCTGGACGGGGGCCAGGCCGTGCTCGCCGAGGCGGAGCACCAGGTCGACCAGGCAGTCGGCCATCCGCTGGACGCGGGTGCGCTCGTCGCCGGGCACGACGGCCGCGTCGGCGTACTGCTCCAGGGCGTTCTGCACGGCCCGCAGGACCGGGAGCGGCAGCGTGGCCGACAGGGTGCCCATGCCGTCGGCGCCGGGGTGGGCGGCGACGTGCCGGTCGCGGATGGCCGCGGCGATCCGGCGCGCCACCGCCGCCGCGTCGAGCCGCGCCACCACCCGGTGGGCTGCCACCCGCAGCTGCGCCGGCGTCTTGCTCCCGAGCCGACCGAGGAGCCGCTCCTCGGCGGTGGCCCGGACCTCCTCGTCGAGCGGCGCCACCAGCTCGCTCATCACCCGGGCGTGGTCCCAGGTGAGGTCGCCGCGCTCGAGGGCACGCAGGGTGCCGGCAGCCGCTCGACCAGCTGCAGTGACTGGACGACCACGCGCGTGGCGGCCGCCTCGGTCAGCGACAGCGCCACCGCCACCTCGTCGACCGCCCACTCGCTGACCGGCGCGAGCGCCGACGGGCGGGCCGCCCGGGTGGCGGCCGCGGCGGCACCGATCTCGCTCTCCGGTCGGTCCAAGGACGAGGGGCGGGACCGGCAGAACGCGGCGATCGCGCGCGCCCGGCGGGCCTCGTGCGCACCGATGGCTGCCTGTGCGGCGCGCACCCCGGCGAGGTGGTGGCCACCTGCCTCGAAGGACGCGCTGAGCCGCCCGGCGGCGGTGTGCCACCGAGGTGTCTCGCCGCCCAGGGCATCGGCGCGCCAGCGCTCGGTCAGCTCGTCCATCGCCGCGCGCAGCTCCGCGTCCCCGAAGGGGGCGGGCCGGGCGGTCCGTTCGAACGAACGTGCGAGGGTGCCGGGACGCCGGTGGTCTGACCAGCCGGAACGGGCACCTGTGGACGACGGGCGGAACAGCTGGACGGGAGGTCCACCGGATCTCCTGGACGGGCCCCGGCGCCCGAGGGGCGGGCCGGCACCGCGGACCCGATCATGGGGCGGTGACCGCGGGGATCGAACTCGTCCGCCTGCCCGACCTCGCCGCCGTGCCGTACGCGTACGCGGCCGTGACCGACCCCGGCCGCATGGTGGTGACCGCGGGCGCCTGCCCCCTCGATGCCGACGGGGCCGTCGTCGCCGAGGGCGACGTCGCCGCACAGACCCGACAGGTGATGGCCAACCTGGTCGCCACCCTCGAGGCGGCCGGCGCCGCGCTCACCGACGTCCTCAAGACGACGGTGTACGTGGCCACCACCGATCGGGCCGACCTGGACCTGGCCTGGGAGGTCGTGTGCGGCGTGTTCGGCGAGCACGACGCGCCCAGCACGCTGGTCGGGGTCACGATGCTCGGCTACCGCGGACAGCTGGTCGAGGTGGAGGCCCTCGCGGTGCGCGACAGCTGGCAGGAGCCGGGCTCGCCGGACGACGCCCCTCTACCGTGACGGCGTGAGCGTGCGCCGGTACTTCTACGACACCGAGTTCATCGAGGACGGGACCACGATCGACCTGGTGTCGATCGGCGTGGTCGACGAGACCGGTCGCGAGTTCTACGCGGTCAGCACCGAGTTCGACCCCGACCGGGCCGTCCCGTGGGTCCGCCGCAACGTGCTGGACCAGCTCCCGCCGCCGGCCGACAAGGCGTGGCGCACGCGGGAGCGGATCCGCGACGACCTGCTGTCCTTCCTCACCGCACCGGGGGAGGAGATCGAGCTGTGGGCCTGGTTCGCCGCCTACGACCACGTCGCGCTGTGCCAGCTGTGGGGCGCCATGCCCGCCCTGCCGCGGTCGATCCCGCGCTTCACCCGCGAGCTGCGGCAGCGGTGGGACGACGCGGGGAAGCCCGCGCTCCCGCCGAAGCCCGCCGGTACCCACGACGCCCTCGTCGACGCCCGCTACAACCTGACCCGCTGGCGTGCCATCGAGGCCGCGGCTCGGTGACGGTCGGCCCGGGTGGGGGTCGGCGACCGCGCTGGTCGCCGCACGTGCCCGGGAACGCGACGGGGGCCGCCGGCAGCTGATCGCTGCCGACGGCCCCCGTCGGACGGGTTCCTCGTTCAGACGGTGAACACGTTGATCAGCCGGGTCAGCTCGCCGGAGAGCTGGTCCAGCTCACGGGCCGACGCGCGCGCGGTCTCCACGTCGGCCGCGGTCCGCTCGACGTCCGAGGCCACCTCGGTCATCACGTCGGTCACCGAGCCCGCGCCGTCGGCCACCGACGAGACGCTGCGGGACAGCTCGTTGGTGACCGCCGTCTGCTCCTCGACCGCGCTGGCGATCGTGGTCTGGTGGTCGTTCATCTCGCGGATGACCCCGACGATCTGGCTGATCGAGCCCACCGCGGCGCCGGTGTCGGCCTGGATCGACTGCACCCGCTGGTGGATCTCCTCGCTGGCCCGAGACGCCTCCTGGGCCAGCTCCTTGACCTCGGTGGCGACGACGGCGAAGCCCTTGCCGGCCTCCCCGGCGCGAGCCGCCTCGATCGTGGCGTTGAGCGCGAGCAGGTTGGTCTGCTCGGCGACGGCGGAGATCACCTTCACCACGTCGCTGATCTCGGCCGAGCTGGTGCCCAGTGCCGCGATCGCGGTCTCGGTGTTGGCGGCGAGCTCGACGGCGCCCTGACCGACGTGGCTGGCCTCGCTGGCGCTGCGGGCGATCTCCCGGATCGCCGACCCCATCTGCTCTGCACCCGCCGCGGCGGAGGTGACCCCCGAGCTGATGTCGGACGCCGCCTGGGAGGCGTTGCGGGCCTGGTCGCGGTTGCGGGTGGCCCGCTCGCCGAGCCCGTCGGCCACCCGGGCCACCCCGGAGGCGGAGATCGCCAGCGACCCGGCGCAGTTGCCGATGTCGCGGATGGTGCCGGCCACCTTGTCCACGAACCGGTTGAACGCCTTGGCCAGCTCGCCGACCTCGTCGGAGGTGGAGTCGTCGACCCGCTGCGTCAGGTCGCCCTCGCCGTCGGCGATCTCGACCATCCGCCGGTGCAGGGCGTGCAGCGGCTCGGTGAGCCGGCGGCCCAGCCACAGCGCCAGCGCGGCGCCGGCGAGCGCCACCACGATCGCGGCGACCACCATCCCGGTCACCATCGACGACCGGCCGTCCTCCAGGCGCTCCACCGGCCCGGCGAAGTCGCTGTCCTGCGCGTCGACGACGAGCACCCAGTCCCAGGGCTGGTAGTAGGCCACCTGCACGGTGTGCGACCCGGTCTCGGCGTCCCGGTAGCGGACGGTCGCCTGTTCACCGGGCTGCAGCGTGACCGCCTTCGCCACGAGATCCTGCACGTAGGTCCGGCCGTCGGCGTCGGTCGCCTCCATCAGGGAGGTGCCGTCGGCGCTGCCGTCCGCGCTGACCAGCACGGTGCCGGCGCGGTCGCCGGTGCCGCCGAGCACCCACAGGGTGCCGTTCTCCCCGGCGGTGGTCTTCTGCAGGCTCGCCCGCAGCGCGGGCAGGTTCTCCTGCTTCACGCCCACGTACATCATGCCGATCACCTCGCCGGCGGGGTCGAACATCGGCTGGTAGGCGGTCACGTACCAGGAGTCGACGACGTAGGCCGTCCCCCGGTAGGTCTGGCCCGCCAGCACCGCGGAGATGACCGGGCTGGGGGCCCCGCCGGCGCCGACCGCCGGGATGTACGTGCCGATCGCCCGGCTGCCGGTGGCGCCCACCACGTTGGTGGCCACCCGCAGCATGTCGCCGGCGGGGTTGATCCGCTGGAAGATCGTCGCGGTGCCGCCGACCAGCGCCTGCACCTGGTCGACCACCGGGGTTGGGACGTCGACGTCGGCGTTCTGGCCGAGCCACTGGCCACCGATCTCGACGCGGGGAAGCGCGACGGGGGTGACCTCGTTGGTGACCTGGTTCTTGGCGTCCCACGCCACCATCTCGCGCGGGCCGCTCCCCAGGGAGAGCCCGCCGGACTGCTGCAGCACGTAGCCCGCCACCTGCAGGTCGCTGTCGACCTTGGCGCTGGTCGACTCGCCCTGGGTGGAGACGACGTCGTAGACGCCGTCGGTGATCCGGCTCAGGCTGTCGTCGGCCAGCCGGCCGACGTCGTCCTTCGCCTCGTCGGCGAAGGAGCTGCTCTGCCAGCTGCTCACCCCCACCATGGCTGCGCCGGTGACCGCGATGCTGGCCACTGCCAGCGCGACCACCTTCGTCCTGATGCCCCTGCGCACGTTGCCCCCTGGCCCGCTTCCCCGGGCGGGGTGGATCCCGCCTCTCCAGGTGCATCGGCAGGCGCGATGATCTTCGGGACCCGAGACGGGGTCGTCCGCTGCCGGACGCACCACGCGCCCCAACCGCACCACGGCGCCCATCGGCGGCTGTTTCCCACGATGCGGACGTGCTTCCCAGCAGCTGCCCGTCGGGCCGTACCCTCGTCCTGTGAGCCTGCCTGAACCCGCGGAACTGGTCCCCGACCTGGACCGGTGGCGGGGTCTGCCCGCCGCCCAGCAGCCGGAGTGGCCCGACCGTGCCGCGCTGGACGCCGTCCTGTCCACGCTCTCGACCGTCCCGCCGATCGTCGCGCCGGCCGAGGTCGACACCCTGCGTCAGCAATTGGCCGACGTCGCCCAGGGCAAGGCATTCCTGCTCCAGGGCGGCGACTGCGCCGAGACCTTCGACCTCAACACCGAGCCGCACCTGCAGGCGACCACCCGAACCCTGCTGCAGATGGCGGTGGTGCTCACCTACGGCGCCAGCGTGCCGGTGGTCAAGGTGGGCCGGGTCGCCGGGCAGTACGCCAAGCCGCGCAGCTCGAACACCGACGCCCTCGGTCTGCCCTCCTACCGGGGCGACATGGTCAACTCGCTGAACCCGGTGCTCGAGGAGCGCATCCCCGACCCGGGTCGGCTGGTGCGCGCCTACGCGAACTCCGCGGCCGCGATGAACATGATCCGCGCCTACGCCCGGGGCGGCCTGGCCGACCTGCACGCGGTGCACGACTGGAACAAGGACTTCGTCGCCACCTCGCCGGCCGGGGTGCGCTACGAGGTCATCGCGCGGGAGATCGACCGGGCCCTGGCGTTCATGAAGGCCTGCGGCATCGACTCCGACGCGCTGCGCGGGGTGGAGCTCTACAGCAGCCACGAGGCGCTGATCCTGGACTACGAGCGGGCCCTGCTCCGGATGTACGAGGGCCGCCCCTACGCGCTGAGCGCCCACTTCGTGTGGGTGGGCGAGCGCACCCGGCAGATGGACGGCGCACACATCGAGTTCGTCTCCAAGCTGGCCAACCCCATCGGGGTCAAGATCGGCCCGACGACGACGCCGGAGCAGGCCACCGAGCTGGTCGAGCGCCTCGACCCCGACGGCATCCCCGGGCGGCTGACCCTGATCAGCCGGATGGGCAACGGGAAGATCCGCGACGTCCTGCCGGGCATCGTGGAGAAGGTCACCGCCAGCGGCCACCAGGTGGTCTGGCAGTGCGACCCGATGCACGGCAACACGCACGAGTCCCCCAGCGGCTACAAGACCCGGCACTTCGACCGGGTCGTCGACGAGGTGCTCGGCTTCTTCGACGTGCACCGGGGCCTGGGCACCTGGCCCGGCGGCATCCACGTCGAGCTGACCGGTGAGGACGTCACCGAGTGCCTCGGCGGTGCCATGGAGATCAGCGACGCGGACCTCAACAGCCGCTACGAGACGGCGTGCGACCCCCGGCTGAACACCGGCCAGTCGCTGGAGCTGGCGTTCCTGGTCACCGAGATGCTGCGCGGCTGACCAAGGCCCCCCCCCACCACTCGCACACTCGCGGCGGGCCCCTGCAGCGGGGCCGAGAGGCACAGAGGAATGACGACTTCGACCAGCGGCGCGGTCGACCTGCGCTCGGACACCGTGACCCGGCCGACGGCCGGGATGCGGCGGGCCATGGCCGAGGCCGAGGTGGGCGACGACGTCTACCGCGAGGACCCGACGGTCAACGCCCTGGAGGAGCGGGTCGCCGCCCTCTTCGGGCACGAGGCAGCCCTGTTCGTCCCCTCCGGCACGATGGGCAACCAGATCGGCCTGCGGCTGGTCTGCGAGCCCGGCCAGGAGGTCGTCGGGGACGCCGACGCGCACGTGTTCACCTACGAGATGGGCGCTGCGGCGGCGCTGTTCGGCCTGGCCAGCCGCACGGTGGTCACCGGGGGGCCGCTGTCGGCCGAGCAGCTGATCGCCCAGGTGCGCCCCAAGGACGACTGGCACGTCACCTCGACCGCGGCGATCGCGGTGGAGAACACGCACAACCGCGGCGGCGGGCTGGTCCAGCCGCTCGAGGAGTTGCAGGCGCTCTTCGGCTGGACCCGCGAGCACGACGTCGCCGTCCACCTCGACGGCGCCCGGATCTGGAACGCGCACGTGGCCTCCGGGGTCCCGCTGGAGACCTACGGCCGGCTGGCCAACACCGCATCGGTGTGCCTGTCCAAGGGCCTGGGTGCCCCGGTCGGCTCGGTGCTGGTCGCCGACGCCGAGAGGATCGCCGCGGGCCGGCTCTGGCGCAAGCGCCTGGGCGGGGGCATGCGCCAGGCCGGCGTGCTGGCCGCCGCCGGGCTGTTCGCCCTCGACCACCACCTGCAACGGCTGGCCGAGGACCACGCGCACGCGCAGGCGCTCGCCGAGCGGCTCGGCGTCGACCCCGACGGCGTGCCGACCAACATGGTCGTCGTCGACGACGTCCCCGCCGCCGAGGTCGCCGCCGCGGCGCAGGCCCAGGGCGTGCTGGTCGGGCAGGTCAGCGGCCGGCGGATCCGGCTGGTCACCCACCTGGACGTCGACCGGGCCGGGGTGGAGCGGGCGGCGAAGGTGCTCACCCAGGTGATCGGCGAGCTCACCGGCCGCTGAGCGAGCCAGGTCACGGTCCCGTCGCGGCCGGACTGCGGTGATGATCACCGACTGACAGAGTGGGGCCCACCCGGTCCGCCGGGCAGGTCCCACTCTCGTCGACTCGAAGAGGCCCGCCGTGGAAGACGTCGAACCCGCCCTGGGCACCACTCCGCTGTTGCTGATCGCAGTCGGAGCCGTCGCCGTCCTGCTCGTCCTGATCATGAAGTTCAAGGTCCACGCCTTCGTGGCGCTGGTGCTGGTGAGCCTGCTGACCGCGCTCGCCACCCGGATCCCGGTCGGCGAGGTGATCGACACGATGCTCTCCGGTTTCGGGTCCACCCTGGCCAGCGTGGCGCTGCTCGTCGGCCTCGGCGCGATGATCGGCAAGCTGCTGGAGGTCACCGGCGGCGCCCGAGTGCTGGCCGACTCGATGATCGGCCGGTTCGGCGAGAAGCGGGCGCCCCTCGCCCTCGGCGTCGCGTCCCTGCTGTTCGGATTCCCGATCTTCTTCGACGCCGGGTTCGTCGTCTTCCTGCCGATCATCTTCAGCGTCGCCAAGAGCTTCGGTGGCTCCGTCCTGATCTACGCGCTGCCCTCGGCGGGGGCCTTCGCGGTCATGCACGCCTTCGTGCCCCCGCACCCCGGCCCGGTCGGCGCCGGCGACATCCTCGGCGCCGACATCGGCCTGCTCGTGGTCGTCGGCCTGGTGATCGGCGTGCCCACCTGGTTCATCGCCGCCTACCTGTTCAGCCAGTGGATCGGCCGTCGGGTGCACGTCCCGGTGCCGGCGACCCTCGGCGGCGAGCGGCTGCCCGACGACGAGCCGGACGGCGGCGAGAAGGCGGCCGAGGGCACCGTCGCCGGCACCACGCCGGGCACGGGGAAGACCGCGGTCGCCCACCGGACGACGCCGCCGAAGTTCGGCACCGTGCTCGCCCTGCTCCTGCTGCCGCTGGTGCTGATCCTGCTCAACACCGGGTTCAACACCCTGGCCACGGCCGGCGCCGTCGACGACGAGGCCGGCTGGCTGCAGTGGGTGACCCTGCTCGGTCAGACCCCGGTCGCCCTGCTGATCACCCTGCTGGTGGCCGCGGCCGTGCTCTCCCGCGAGCGGTTCTCCCGGAGCGAGACCGAGCAGCTGCTGAACTCCTCGATCGGCCCGGTCGCCGCGATCATCCTGATCACTGGCGCCGGCGGCATGTTCGGTGGCGTACTGCGCGCCAGCGGGATCGGCACGGCCTTGGCGGACAGCCTGGAGTCGATCGGTCTCCCGGTGATCGTGGGCGCCTTCGTCATCGCCACCTGCCTCCGGGTGGCCCAGGGGTCGGCGACGGTAGCCCTGCTGACCACGGCCGCGCTGGTCGCCCCGGCGGTCGAGGCCGGTGACCTGTCCCGCCTGGACGTCGCCTTCGTCGTCATCGCGATCGCGTGCGGCTCGACCGTCCTCTCCCACGTCAACGACTCCGGGTTCTGGCTGGTCGGGCGGTTCCTGGAGATGGACGTCAAGACGACGCTGCGCACCTGGACGGTCATGGAGACGCTCATCGGTGTCGTCGGCTTCGCCATCGCCTGGGTGCTCAGCGGCATCTTCTGACCCGCTGCCCGGGGTGCGGGCGACCCCGGCCGGTCAGCCCCGCGGAGGGCTGCCCGGCCGCGTCGCGCCGAGGGTGGGTCAGTAGGCGCTGAACAGCAGGTCGTTGTTCGCCGTGCGGGTGGTCCGGACCGCGTCCTTGGTGGCGCCCGCGGTGATGGCCGAGCCCACTGCCGCCGGGGAGGCCGCCGGGTTGCCCTGCAGGTGCAGCGCGGCGACGCCGGCCACGTGCGGCGTGGCCATGGAGGTGCCGCTGATCGTGCTGGTCGCGGTGTTGCCGGTGTGCCAGGCGCTGGTGATCCCCACGCCGGGGGCGAACAGGTCCACGCAGCTGCCGTAGTTGCTGAACGAGGCCGGGGCGTCGGTGCGGTCGGTCGCCCCGACGGTCAGCGCACCGGCGACCCGGGCCGGCGACGAGTAGCAGGCGTTCTGCGGCACGCCCTGGGCATTGCCGTTGCCGGCCGCCACAGCGTAGGTGACCCCGTCGGCGATCGAGCGCGCCACGGCGTTGTCCAGCGCGGTGCTGGTCCCGCCGCCCAGGCTCATGTTGGCCACGGCCGGCTGCCCCGGCCGGTGGTGGGCGGTGACCCAGTCGATGCCGGCGATGACGCCGGCGTTGGTGCCGCTGCCCGCGCAGTCCAGCACCCGCACCGCCACCAGCTGCACGCCCTTCGCCACCCCGTGCGCGGTGCCGCCGACGGTGCCGGCCACGTGCGTGCCGTGGCCGTTGCAGTCGTCGGCGCTGCCGCCGTCGACCGCGTCGTAGCCGGAGACCGCCCGGCCGCCGAAGTCGCCGTGCGTGAGCCGGATGCCGGTGTCGATCACGTAGGCGGTTACCCCGGCGCCGGTGGCGGTGTATCCGTAGCTGCCGTTCAGCGGCAGTGACCGCTGGTCGGTGCGGTCCAGGCCCCAGGTGGCCGAGGACTGGGTGGCGCTGAGCTCGACCGGTGCGTCCCGCTCGACGCCGGCCACGCCCGGCAGCGTGGCCAGTCGGTCCGCCACCGCGGTGGGCAGCTCGACGGCGAAGCCGCTGAGGGCCGCGGTGTACACGTGCTCGACCTCGCCGCCGAGCCGCTGGGCGGCCTGCTCGGCGATCGCGGCCGCGGGCGAACCGGGCACCAGGCTCACGATGTAGGTGTCCTTCGGCCCGGTGGGTGCGGCGGAGGCGGTGCCGGCGGTGGCGCCGAGGCCGGTGGCGACCAGGGCGGTCAGGGCGGCGGTGGCCAGGGTCCGGCGGGGGAGGCTGCGGTTGGGCACGGGATCTCCTCGGTCGATGCGGCCGCACTCTCAGATACGACTCAGACACGGAGAGTCAAAGCGTCCCGGCGTCGTCCCGTAAAGGGCGGAGCCGGTGGGATCGATCCCGGACCGGCGCGTCCGCAGAACTCGCCGACGGCCGGGTCAGCCCGGGAGCGTCGTCCCGTCCCGCAGGGCGCACAGCAGCGCGATGTCCCGGGCGTGCCCGTCGTCGGCGCTGGGCGTCTCCACGACCACCGGCACGCCGGCGAGCGCCGGGTGGGTGAGCAGCTCGCCGAACGGTGCGGCACCGATCGAGCCGGCGCCGATCGTGGTGTGCCGGTCGCGCGTGGAGCCGCGGGCGTCGAGGGAGTCGTTGGCGTGCACCAGGCCGAGCCGGCCGGGGCCGACCGTCGCCTCCAGTGCAGCCAGCATCGCGGTCATGCCGCCGGGGGCCGCCAGGTCGTGGCCGGCCGCCCAGGCGTGGCAGGTGTCCAGGCAGACCCCGACCGCCGGGTGGTGCTCCAGCGCGGCCAGGTACGGGCCCAGGTCCTCCACCGTGGCGGCGAGCGACTTCCCACCGCCGGCGGTGGGCTCGATGAGCAGCCGGGGCGCACCTTCGGGGAGGTCGTCCAGCACCGGGAGCAGCCGGTCGTGCAGCTGCGCCAGCGCCGCCTCGTAGCGGTCCTCACCGACGGCGGAGCCCGCGTGCACCACCACGCCCACGCAGCCCAGCTCGCGGCCGCGGGCCAGGTTGTGCCGGATGGTCGCGATCGACTGCTCGACGGTCGCCTCGCTGGGGGAGCCGACGTTGACCAGGAACGGGGTGTGGATGAACGAGGGCACCCCGCGCTCGGCGCAGCCGGCGGTGAAGGCCGCGTCCTGCACCGGGTCACCGGCGCTGGGCTTCCAGCCGCGCGGGTTGCCGACGAACACCTGGACGGCGCGGGCGCCGACGGCGTCGGTGTAGGCCAGCCCGCCCTTGGCGAGGCCGCCCTTGATCTGGATGTGCGCCCCGATCGGCGGCAGGACCCAGGGGGAGGGCAGGGCGGGAGCGGGCAGGGCGGTGCTGGGGGAGGTCACGAGGAGGAGGTCACCCGAAGCTGATGAGGATGCGGACGGTGCTGCCCTGGTCGACGACCTCGCCGGCCCGGGGGCTCTGCTGGAACACGCGGTCGCCCGCGATGAACTGGGTGGACTCGGCCTCCAGGCCCGCCTGGGCGAGCAGCGCGGTCGCCTCGTCCTTGGACTTGCCCTTCACGTCGGGCACGGTCACCTGGGGCACGCCTTCGGAGACCTGGATCGTCACCGTGCTGCCATAGGGCTGCGCGGCGTCCCCGGGGCCGGGGCTGACCGCCATCACCTCACCGGGGTCGACGTCGGCGCTGCGCCCGGTGGTCCGCTCGACGGCGAAGCCGCGCTCCTCCAGGTTGGTGGTCGCCGCCTCGGGGCTCAGGCCCACGACGTCGGGGACCTTCACCGGGGCGCGCCCGGCGCTGACCACCGCGGTGACCGTGTCACCGCGCTTGAGCTCGGTGCCGGCGGCCGGCTCGAAGCCCAGCACGGTGCCGACGGGCTGCCTGTCGTCGAACTCCTCGCGCGAGGTGACGGTCACCGGGACCTGGGCCTCGGTCAGCGCGGCCTCGACCGCCTCCAGCGGCTGCCCGACCAGCCCGGGGTCGACCTCGAACCGCTCCGGCCCCTTGGAGAGCACCAGGGTCACGTCGCTGCCGCGGATCGCCTCGCCGTCGGCCGGGTCGGCGGAGATGACGGTGCCCTCGGGCAGCTCCTCGCTGAACTGGGGCTCGCCGAAGGCCGGGTCCAGCCCGGCCTCCTGGAGCAGTCCGACGGCGGTGTCCCGGTCCTGGTTCAGCAGGTCCGGCACGTCGGTCCACCGGCCGCTGCCCAGCCACCAGCCCACCGCGCCGATGGTGATCGCCAGCAGCAGCACGACGGCGATCGCCAACCGGGCCCGCCGGCGGCGGATGTGCGGGGGGACGCCCGGGCGGACCGACGGGTGCCGCGGCGCCGTGGGCCGGGCGCCGTCCACGTGCGCCGTCGCACCGCGGCCGGGGAGCACGGTGGTGCCGCGGCTGCGGCCCCCGCCGAGCACCTCGGTGCGTGGCTCGCCGGAGCCCGGGCCCGGCGCGCTCGCCCCGCGGGGGCGCGGTGCGGTGGACCGGTTGGTGGGGCGCAGCGCCCCGGGGGCGTCGGTGGTGCGGCCAGTGGGCACGGGCACCCGGGCCATCCCCAGGTCGGCCCGCAGGTCGACGAGCTCGGCGAGGAAGGCCCCGGCGTCCAGCGGGCGGGCCGCCGGCTCGCGGCGCGTCGTGCGCGCGACCAGCTCGTCGACCTGCCAGGGGACGCCCGGCACCTCCGTCGACGGCGCCGGGACGTCGTGGTGCACGTGCTGGTACGCCACCGCCAGCGCGGTGTCGCCCTGGTACGGAGGATGACCGGTGAGCAGCTCGTAGAACATGATGCCGGCGGCGTAGACGTCACTGCGGGCGTCGCTGCGCCCCCGCTCGAGCTGCTCGGGGGAGAGGTAGGCGACGGTGCCGATGAGCACGCCGCCGGTGTGGCTGGTCTGCCCGGTGCCGGCGACGGCGCGGGCCAGACCGAAGTCGGCGACCTTCACCTGGCCGTCGGTGGAGATCAGCACGTTCTCCGGCTTGACGTCGCGGTGCGCGATGCCGGCCCGGTGCGCGGCGGTCAGGCCGGCGAGCACCGGCTCCAGCACGGCGAACGCCTCGCCGACGGTGAGCCGGCCGCGGGCCTGCAGCAGGTCGCGCAGGGTGCGCCCGCGGACCAGCTCCATCACCAGGAAGACCAGGCCCTGGTCGGCGCCCTGGTCGCTGACGGACACGACGTTGACGTGGCTGAGCATCGCCGTCGCCCGCGCCTCGCGGGTGAACCGGTCGACGAACGCGGGGTCGTGCGCCAGGTGCTCGGCCATCACCTTCACCGCGACGGTGCGGTGCAGCCGCAGGTCGGTGGCGGCGTAGACGGTGGACATGCCGCCGCGCGCAAGGCGCTCCTCGAGGCGGTAGCGCCCCTCGAGGACCAGGCCGACCGCGGGGTCGGTCACGACGGTGTCCACGCCGCTGAGTCTAGGAGCGGATCGGTCCGGCTGGACGAAACGACGCGGACACGTCGGGACGGTGAGCCGGGTGTGACCCGATGGGCTGGACGGACGGCGGTGCCGCGGTCCAGCCGGTGGTCGGCGGACGCGCCGGCCGACCAGCGGCGCCGGCTCAGCGCGAGGCCCCCCCGGCGGGCCACCCGGCCCGGACGACGGTGTCCCGGGGTACCGAGCGCACGTCGTCGAGTCCGCACACCAGCATGGTGTGCGCCAGCTCCCCGCTCAGTCCACCCAGCACCTGCGCCACGCCGTCGGCGCCGCCGCCGCCCGCCAGCCCCCAGGCGGTGGGCCGGGCGACGAACACCGCCCGGGCGCCCAGCGCGAGGGCGACCAGCGCGTCGGACCCCGACCGGATCCCGCCGTCGACGTAGACCTCGACCTGCCCGGCCACCGCGTCGACCACCTCCGGCAGCGCATCGGCGCTGGCCACGACCGGGTCGGCCTGCCGGCCCCCGTGCGTGGACACCCAGACGGCGGCGGCGCCGGCCTCGACGCAGCGGGCCGCGTCGTCGCCGCGGAGCACGCCCTTGACCACCACGGGCAGCCCGGAGACCTCACCGAGGCGGCCGATGTCGGCCAGCGTCCACGCCGGTGACTCGGCGGCGCGCATGGATACCGGCGCGCCCCCTGCGCCGGGGTGGTTCGCCATCGGCAGCCCGGCGGGGAGGTCGAAGCCGTTGCGCAGGTCGCGCAGCCGCCGGCCGAGCACCGGCACGTCGACGGTCAGCACCAGGGCCTGGTAGCCCGCCGCGCCGGCGCGGCGGGCCAGGTCATCGGTGTGGGCGGGGGAGTGCAGCTGGTAGAGCTGGAACCAGCGCGGCCCGGCCGGGGTGACGGCGGCGACGTCGGCCAGCGCGGTGTTGGCGCTGGTGGAGACGGTCATCAGCGCGCCGGCCTCCGCCGCTCCGCGGGCGGTGGCGCGCTCGCCGTCCGGGTGCGCCATGGCCTGGAACCCCCACGGCGCCACCCCGACCGGGGTGGCCACCGGCGCGCCCAGCAGCGTCGTGCCCAGCCGCGGTGGGGCGTCGCCGCGCAGCACCCGTGGGCGCAGCCGCCAGGCGCGCCAGGCCGACGTCGCCTCGGTCAGGGTGATCTCCGCCCCGGCGCCGCCGGCGTAGTAGTCGTAGACGTCGGCCGGCAGCTGCCGCCGGGCCTCCGCCTCCAGCGCGGCCAGGTCGAGGTACGGGGGGACCGGCCCGGGGGCGTCGCTGCTGGACATGGAGCTGGAGCCTAGGGAAGCCCCCGGCCGTCGGCCCAGGTCGGCGAGGAACTGCTCGCGTTCGAGGCTGCTCAGCGTCCTGGCCGGCAGGCTCCCGCGGGGGTCCGACGGTCCCGGTCGGGGCCCGCCCTAGGCTGGTCGCGTGGACACGCTCACCCCCGCGGAGGTCGCCCAGCAGCTCGGCGTCTCGCCCAACCGGGTCCGCCAGCTGCTGCGCGAGCACAAGCTGATCGCCGTCCCCGGCAGCGGCAACAGCAAGATCCCGGCCGACCTGCTGCTCGACGGCGAGGTGCTCCGGCACCTGCCCGGGCTGCTCACCGTGCTGATGGACGGCGGCTACACCGAGGAGGAGGCCTTCGACTGGCTGTACCGGGAGGACGACACGCTCCCCGGCACGCCGGTGCAGGCGCTGCGTGACGACCGGCACCGCGAGGTCGTGCGCCGCGCCCAGGCGCTGGCCTTCTGAGCCGGCGATGGGGCAGCTGACCTACGGGGCGCTCCTGGTGGGCTGCCTCGTGGTCACCGCCCCGCTGGAGCTGCTGCTGCGGGTCCGGGTCTACGCCCGCTGGCGACGGCTGCTGCTGGCGCTCGTCCCCGAGCTGGTGGTGTTCCTGGCCTGGGTGCTCTACGCGATCGAGCAGGGGCACTGGGACTACAGCGCCACCCGCACCATCGACGTCCGGCTGCCCGGCGGCATCCCGGTCGAGGAGGTGCTCTTCTTCGTCGTCGTCCCGATCTGCGCGGTGCTGGCCCTGGAGGCGGTGCGCAAGGTGACCGGGTGGGACGCGGGCTACCCGGTCGAGGGCACCCCCGAGGAGGCGCGGCGGTGAGCTACTCGGCGCTGGCCGCGCTCGCGGTGGCAGCCGTGCTGGTCGTCGACCTGTTCGTGCTGCGCACCCGGCTGGTCACCCGGCCGGTGTTCTGGACCGCCTACGCCATCGTGATCGGCTTCCAGCTGCTGATGAACGGCGTGCTCACCGGCCTGGACGTGGTCACCTACGACCCCGACGTCATCTGGGGCCCGCGGGTCGCCTACGCCCCGGTCGAGGACCTGCTGTTCGGCTTCGCCCTGGTGCTGCTCACCCTGGCCAGCTGGGCCGCGGTCAACCGGCGGGCGAACACCGCCAGGCGCCGCGGCCTCGACACCCGCACCCGGCGGTCCAGCACCCGGTAGTCGGCGCGCTCGATCTCGGTGAGGATCCCGCCGTAGAGGGCGGTCGCGGCGCGGACGCAGTCCCGGGACTCGCGCGCCAGCATCGGGGTGCCGGGGGCGGCGTCGTCGTACCGGCGGCGGGTCACCGCCACCATCTCCCGCATGAGCGCAGTGAACCCGGGGGAGTGGCGCTTGGCGGCCAGCTGCTCCCGGGTGACCCCGTGCGCGGCCATCAGGTCCGCGGGCAGGTAGACCCGGCCGCGGTCGACGTCCTCGGCGACGTCGCGCAGGAAGTTGGTCAGCTGGAAGGCCTCGCCCAGGGCGATGGCGTGCGGCGCGGCCTCCTCCCGGGTGACCCCGGGGGTGATGCCGAGCACCGGCAGCACCTGCAACCCGATCACCGACGCCGACCCCCACATGTACCGGTCGAGGGCGTCGAGGTCGGCGTAGCCGGTGACGTCGAGGTCGCTGGTCATCGCGGCCAGGAAGTCGACCAGGTGCTCGACCGGGATGCCGTACCGGCGGTAGGTGTGCACCAGGGCCAGCCGGACCGGGTCGTCGGACCAGCCGGCGGAGACCTCGTCCAGGGCCGCGGTCGACCAGGCGAGCAGCTCGCCCTCGGGATCCCAGCCGGGCTGGTCGGCGCCGACGTCGACGATGTCGTCGGCCACCCGGGCGGCGGCGTACAGCGCGTGGATGGCCGCCCGGCGGTCGGGGGTGAGCAGCCGGGTGGCCAGGAAGTAGGACTTGCCGTGCTCGGCGGCGATCCCTCGGCACACCGCGTAGGCCTCGTCCAGCACCGCCTGCTGCTGCTCCCGGGTGGGCGGGGGGACAGCGGTCATGCCGGCACCCCCGTGATCCGCTCGGCGGCCAGCCGGCCGCTGATCACCACCATCGGCACCCCGACGCCGGGCTGCACCGACGAGCCGGCCAGCACCACGTTCTCCGGGCCCGATCGGGGCAGCGTGGACGGGCGGAACGGCCCGGTCTGGCCGAAGGTGTGCGCCAGCGCGAACGGGGTGCCCGCGGCCATGCCCTGCGCCGCCCAGTCGACGGGGGTCAGCAGCTCCTCCACCTCGATCGCCCCGCCGACGCCGGTCCAGCCCCGCGCGTCCAGGGTGGCCAGCAGCTCCTCCCGGTAGCGGGGAGCCAGCGCCGGCCAGTCCAGGTCGGGGTTGCCGCCGCTGCGCGGGTCGAGGTTCGGCGTCGGGGCGACGACGCTGAGCACCGAGCCGCCCGCGGGGGCCAGGGCCCGGTCGGACACCGAGGGCATGCTGATCAGCAGGCTCGGGTCGCTCATCGGCAGCCCGTCGCGGGTGAGCTCGTCGAACACCTGGCGCCAGGTCCGCCCGAAGCTGATCGTGTGGTGCGCCTGGTCGGGGAACGTCGCGCGGGCACCCAGGTGCAGGGCCACGCAGGAGGGCGAGTGGACCGGGCGCCGCGGGCCGCGCAGGCCCGGCACCAGCCGGTGGGGCGCGTCGGCGGTCACCACGACGGCGTCGGCGGGCAGCCGGTCGCCGTCGGCCAGCCGGACGGCGGTGACCCGGGAGCCGTCGACCTCCAGCTCGGCGTCGACCCCGTAGCGGAACCCCACCCCGGCGTCGGCGGCCGCGGCGGCCATCGCCCGGGGCACCGCGCCGATGCCGCCCTCGGGGTGCCAGACCCCGGCGCCGATGTCCAGCTGGGCGATGACCGCGTAGGCGGCGATGGCCCGGAACGGCGACACCCCGGCGTAGAGGGCCTGGAAGCTGAACAGCCGGCGCAGCCGGTCGTCGGCGAAGAACCGCTCGACGTGCGAGGACAGCCGCCGGAAGCCGCCCCGGCGGACCAGCTGCACCAGCTCGGGGCCGGCCAGGTCCAGCGGGGAGTCCAGGTTGCGGTCGATGAAGGTGCGCAGCTGCAGCCGGTGGAGCTCGGCCAGGTCGTCGAGGTAGCGGTGCAGCGCCGCGGCCTCGGCCGGCCCGCACAGCTGCTCGACCTCGGCGGCGAACGCGGCCCGGTCGGCGTGCACGTCCAGGTGCGAGCCGTCGGCGAACTGGGCGCGGTAGGTGGTGGTCAGCGGGGTGAGGGTCAGCCGGTCGGCCATCCGCTCGCCCACCGCGGCGAAGGCGTCCTCGACGATCTCCGGGGCGGTGAACACCGACGGGCCGGTGTCGAGTGTGTAGCCGGCCCGGGTGACCACGCCGGCCCGTCCGCCCGGGCCGGGGCAGCGGTCGACCACGGTGACCTCGCGGCCGGCGCCGCGCAGCCGCAGGGCGGCCGACAGCCCGGCGAGCCCGGCGCCGACGACGACCACCTGCTCGGTGCGGCCCGGGACGGTGCGGACCCGGCCGCGGCGCAGGCCGCTCACGCGGTGCGGGTGGTCGCGGCGACGGCGAGCGCGTCGAGCGCGGCGCGGGCGTCCTCGGCCACGGGCGCCTCGGCGATCGCGGTCCGGGCCAGGGTGGTCCGCTCCGCGATCCGCTCCTCGACCCGGGCCCGGGCGCCGGTGGTCTCGATCAGCTCGCGCAGCGCGGCGAGCTGCTCGGGGCCGGCGGCCGGGTCGCCCAGCGACTCGGCCAGCAACCGGCGCCCGGCGGCGTCGGCGCGCTCCTCGGCCAGCGCGATGAGCAGGGTCTGCTTGCCCTCGCGCAGGTCGTCGTCGGCGGACTTGCCGGTGATCGCCGGGTCGCCGAAGACGCCCAGCACGTCGTCGCGCAGCTGGAAGGCCTCGCCCAGTGGCAGGCCGATCGCGGTGTAGGCCTCGGTGACCTCGGGGGCGGCGCCGGCGATGGCCGCGCCCAGCTGCAGCGGCCGCTGCACGGTGTAGCCGGCGCTCTTGTACCGGGCGACGGTCAGCGCGCCCTCCGGCCCGGGCAGGCCGCCCGCGGCGCGCAGCAGGTCCAGGTACTGGCCGGCGGTCACCTCGGTGCGCATCACGTCCCAGACCGTGCGGGCCCGGGCCAGCGCCGCGGTGGAGATGCCGGACCGGCGCAGCTGCTCGTCGGACCAGACCAGCGCCAGGTCGCCGACGAGGATCGCGGCCCCCACGCCGAACAGGGCGGGGTCGCCGCCCAGCCCGTCGTCGCCGTGCCGGGCGGCGAAGCCGACGTGCGTGGCCGGCCGGCTGCGGCGGGTCAGGGCGCCGTCCATCACGTCGTCGTGCACCAGCGCGCTGGCGTGCACGAACTCCAGCGCGGCGACGGCGCGCAGCACCGACGCGTCGTCCTCGGCCGGGGCGGACCCGGCGGCCCCGCGCCAGCCCCAGTAGGCGAAGAGCGGGCGCAGCCGCTTGCCGCCCTCGGCCAGGGCGCAGACCTCGTCGACCACCGGCGCCAGCTGGGGCGCCATGGCCCCGAGAGTCGCGCGCTGCTCGGACAGGAAGGTCTCGAGCGCGACGCTGACCGCGGCGCGGACCCGGTCCAGGTCGGCCGCCCGCGGGGCGGCGACCCCGGGGCCGGATGGACGGTCGCGGTGCTGGGTCCCGGCGGTCACCGGGCCAGTATTGCCCAACTCGATCGGTCCCGGCCCGATCAAGGTGTCAGTCGACTGACACCGGTTCATCTGGTCTCCCGCCCCGGGCCGCGGCGGGCCCCGTCTCGTGCTGTCCGGGTTCCTTCGCCCGCGACCGGCGGTCCGGATGCAGTCACTACGCTCATCCTCGTGACCGGCACGGTGCGCGAGCTCCTCGCCCAGGGGCGGCCCACGTGGTCGTTCGAATTCTTCCCGCCCAAGGACGCCGCGGGGGAGACCCAGCTGTGGACCGCGCTGCGCGAGCTGGAGCGGCTGCAGCCCTCCTTCGTGTCGGTGACCTACGGCGCCGGCGGCTCCACCCGTGAGGGCACCGTGGCGGTGACCGAGCGGATCGCCGCGGAGACCACGATGCTGCCGCTCGCGCACCTCACCGCGGTCGACCACAGCGTCGCGGAGCTGCGGCACGTGGTCAGCCGGCTGGCTGCCGCCGGGGTGCGCAACCTGCTGGCGCTGCGCGGTGACCCGCCCGGCGCCGACCCGCAGTCGGAGTGGCTGGCCCACCCCGGGGGCGTGGAGTTCGCCGCCGACCTGGTCGGGCTGATCAAGGACGCCGGCGACTTCTGCGTCGGCGTGGCCGCCTTCCCCGAGCTGCACCCCCGGTCGCCGGACGCCGAGGCCGACACCGAGATGTTCATCGCCAAGTGCCGGGCGGGTGCGGACTTCGCGATCACCCAGATGTTCTTCCGGGTGGAGGACTACCTGCGGCTGCGCGACCGCGTGGCCGCCGGAGGCTGCGACGTCCCGATCATCGCTGGGGTGATGCCGGTGACGAACGCGCGGCAGATCGCGCGGATCGTGCAGCTGTCCGGGCAGGCGTTCCCGGACGAGCTCGCCGAGCGGTTCGCCGCGCTGGACGGCGACACCCCCGAGGCCCGGCGGGCGGTGCGGGCGCTGGGCGTGGAGGTGGCCACCGAGATGTGCGGCCGGTTGCTGGACGAGGGCGTCCCGGGGATCCACTTCATCACCATGAACCGCTCGACGGCGACCCGGGAGGTCCACGCCAACCTCGCCGGGGTGCCGGCGGGCTGACCCTCAGCTGGAGAGCAGCTCGTCGGCCTCCCGCGCCGCCAGGCGCAGCCCCTCGTGCTCGGCGGCGTAGCCACCGACGACGCCCACCACCGGCAGCTGCGACAGCGCCCGGTGGCGCAGCTTGCCCTTGGGCCGGGCGTCCAGCGCGTCGTCGATCCGGCCGAGCAGCCGGGCGACCCGCCACAGCGCCCGGGCCGCGCCGCCGACGCCGGAACGCCGCTCCCCGAACGCCTCCTGCGCGTACACCCCGCGGTCGCGCTCCAGCAGCGGGCGCACCTGCTCGGCGGGCAGCTCGCGGTCCAGCAGCACCTGGGTGAGCAGGCTGATCCGGTCGGCCGGGTCGGTCACCCCGTGCTCGGCGGCGACGCCGAGCACGACCAGGGACTGCACCGCCGAGCCGACGGCGTTCTGCAGCGGCAGCAGGGAGGCCAGCCGGCCGGCGAACCGCGGCGCCGCCGAGACGCCGGCCGCGACCCGGCTGACCCGGTCGGCCCACCACGCGGCACGCCGCTCGGCGGGCAGCTCGGGCGGCCGGCCCAGCCGCCGCACCACGGGGGCCAGCACCCGGTCGACCCGACGGAGCACGTCGACGACCAGGGCGTCGCTGATCGGAGGAGCCACCCCGGGAACGGTAGGGCCGGGACGGGCCGGCCGCATGATCACCGGCTCCGGCAGGCCACGCGCAACCGACGTACCGTCTTCGGCGTGGCGCGACGGCGGACCGGGGCAGCCGCCCGCTGGGCAGCCGTGGCCGCCGGCGTCGCGGTGCTGGTCAGCCTGCCGGCGCTGGTCGCCGCGTGGCCGGCCACCGACTCCGCCGTCTCCGCGCCGGACCTCCGGGCGCAGGCGCTCGCCTCGGCCGACGTCCCGTACTCCGGCTACGCCCAGGCGGCCGGTGGCCTGGCGCTGCCGGTCGGCCAGCAGCTCACCCCGGTCGCCGACCTGCTCAGCGACCGGACGTCGATGCGCACCTGGTACCGCGGCCCGCTGGACTGGCGGGTGGACGTGGTCACCCCCACCGGGGAGACCGGCGTGCACCTGAGCCCCGCCGGTCGCTGGACGTGGGAGTACGAGGAGGCGCGGGTCACCCGGTCCGCGGCCGGCAGTCCGCTCGCGCTCCCCACGGCACCGGACCTGCTGCCCACCGCGCTGGGCCGCCGGCTGCTGTCCGAGGCCGAGGACGACGAGCTGTCCCGGTTGCCGGCCGCGCGGATCGCCGGGCGCGACGCCCTGGGCCTGCGCCTGGTCCCGTCGGACGCGGCGTCCTCGGTGGCCCGGGTCGACGTGTGGGTCGACGCCGGCAGCGGCCTCCCGCTGCGGGTGCTCGTCGTCGGGGACACCGGCGCCGGCCCCGCGCTGGACACCGCGTTCCTCGACGTCGACGTCAGCACGCCCCCGGCCTCGGTCACCCGGTTCACCGCGGTGCCGGCGCACGATCTGCGCGCCGGCCCGGACCAGCAGCTGCTGGACGCCGCCCGGGCCGGCGCCCGCCGCGACGTCGTCCTGCCCGCCGTACTCGCCGGCCTGGACCGGCGCGCCGTGCCGGGGGTGCCGGAGTCGATCGCCGCCTACGGCCGCGGGGTCACCGTGCTGGTCGTCGCGCCGCTGCCGGAGGAGGCGGCCGGGGGGCTGCGGGGTGCCCTGCGGCGCGCGCCGGACGCTGTCGTGGACGAGCTCGGGGTGCGGTTGGCGGCCGGGCCGCTGGGGCTGATGCTGGTCGACGGACGGAACGGGCCGCTGCTGCTGACCGGCACGGTCGACGGCGACGCGCTCGCGCTGGCCGCCGCCGAGCTGACCGGCGTCGACCGGTGAGCACGGTGATCGCCACCGCAGGGCTGGTCAAGCGGTACGGCCGGCTGCGCGCCGTGGACGGCATCGACCTCGACGTGCGCGCCGGGGACGTCTACGGCTTCCTCGGCGCCAACGGCTCGGGGAAGACGACGACGGTGCGGATGCTGCTGGGCCTGGTGCTGCCCACCGAGGGTCAGGTGCGGCTGCTGGACCGGCCGATGCCGCGGCGGGCCCGGGAGGTGCTGCCCCGGGTGGGGTCGCTGATCGAGGGCCCGGCGCACTACGGCCACCTCTCCGGTCGGGCGAACCTGTCGCTGCTGGACGCCGCCGGCCCCGGCGGGTCCCGGCGCACCCGGCGGGCGCGGATCGACACGGTGCTGGAGCAGGTGGGCCTGGCGGGGGTGGGCCGCCGGCCGGTGCGCGACTACTCGCTGGGCATGCGCCAGCGGCTGGGCCTGGCCGGTGCCCTGCTGCGCCGTCCGGAGCTGCTGGTGCTCGACGAGCCCACCAACGGCCTGGACCCGCAGGGCATCTCGGAGATCCGCGAGCTGCTGCTGGAGCTGAACCGCGAGGGCACCACGGTGTTCCTCTCCAGCCACCTGCTGGCCGAGGTCGAGCAGCTGGCCACCCGGGTCGGGGTGCTCGACCGCGGGCGGCTGGTGCTGCAGGACGAGCTGGCCGCCCTGACCGCGCCCACCGGTGCCACGGTCGTGGAGACCCCCGATCCGCAGCGGGTGCGCGCGGCGCTGGACGGCCGGGTGCTCTCCGCCGATGGCTCTCGCGCCGTCGTGCGCGGCGCGGACCCGGCCGAGGTCAACGCCGCGCTGGTGGCCGCCGGGGTGCCGGTCACCGGGCTGGCGCTGCAGCGGCCGACCCTGGAGGAGGTGGTGCTCGCCGCGGCCAGCACCAGCGCCGACCGGGGCGACGCGCCGGGGGAGCGGAGTCGGCGGTGATCGGCGTCGAGCTGCGCAAGCTGTTCCGCCGGCCGCGGACCTGGGTGACGATCGCCCTGCTCAACGCACTGCCGGTGCTGGTGGCCGTGCTGCTGGCGGTCACCGACCTGGCGCCGCGGCCAGGGGAGGGGCCGGCGTTCCTCTCCGCGGTGCTGACCAACGGCACCCTGTACCCGCTGGCCGCGCTGGCGATCGTGCTGCCGCTGTTCCTGCCGATCGCGGTGGCGCTCATCGCGGGGGAGTCGGTGGCCGGGGAGGCGCAGGCCGGCACGCTGCGCTACCTGCTGGCCCGCCCGGCGGGGCGCACCCGGTTGCTGGTGGCCAAGCTGGTCGCGCTGATCGCCTTCGTCTTCGTCACCGTGCTGGTGGTCGCGGTGGTCGGCTACGTGGTCGGGCAGCTGCTGTTCGACGTCCAGCCGATCGGCGGGACGGCGCTGTCGGGGACGCCGCTGACCACGCAGGAGCTCGTCGGCCGCACCCTGCTGGCCATCGGCTACGTGACCGTGTCGATGCTCGGGGTCGCGGCGTTCGCGCTGTTCTTCTCCACGCTCACCGACTCCCCGCCCGCGGCGATGCTGGGGGCGCTGGCGGTGCTGATCGCCTCCTCGCTGCTGCTCACCCTGGACGCCGCGTCGTCCTTCGCGCCCTACCTGCCCACGCGGTACTGGCTGGCCTTCGTCGACCTGTTCCGCGACCCGGTGTTCTGGCGCGACATCGTGCGCGGCCTGGCGCTGCAGGGGGTCTACGTCGGCGTGCTGCTGGCCGCGGCGTGGGCGAACTTCACCACCAAGGACATCACCAGCTGAGCGGGTGGGGTTGTTCGCCGGCCCACCCCGCCGCGCCAGGTGATCATGGAGCGCTTGTCATCGACACACCGCTCGTCGGCGTGTCCGCAGGCGATGTCCTCATGATCGTCGACGCTGGCGGCCGCCGACGACGTCTCAGCCGGCGGCGAGCGTCGCGCAGTCGTCGGGTCCCAGCTCCACCGGGTCGCCCGGCTGCAGCTGGGCCACCACCATCGCCTGCACCAGCGGATCGGTCGGCAGCTGACCGTGCGAGACCTGCGAGTCCGCGCAGACCGACTGCACCGGCAGCTCCAGCGCACCGGCCAGCTGGGCCGACGCCGGCGGGGTGACCGTCTGGTCCACGGTGGTCCAGATCGACACCCAGCTCGGGCCGGCCGGCGTCTCGTCCGTGGCGTTGAGCCCGGCGAGCAGGTCGCTGTCGGTGGTCAGCTGCCGGCAGCCCACCCCGCACTCGTCCGGCACGAAGCTGCGCGCCAGGTCCGCGACCGTGGTGCCGTGGTGCGGCGAGCCGAGGGTGACCACCCGCCGGGCCTGCGCGGCGCCCCCGTCGGCGGCCCACACCCGGGCGATCACCCCACCGGCGGAGTAGCCGACGACGTCGACGCTCTCCGCGCCGGTGCGGGCCAGTGCCGCGTCCACGGCGTCCCCGAGCGCGTCGGCCGAGGCCCGCAGATCGCCGGTGCCGCCGTCGGGCACCTCGACGACGGTCGCGTCGCGCCCCTCGGCGGTGAGCCGCTCGGCCAGCGGCCGCAGCGACTCCGTCGACCCGCCGTAGCCGGGCACCAGCAGCACCGGGCCGGGGCGCTCCGGGTCGGCCGTGCCCACCGGGCCGGTGTCGTCGTCCCCGGTCAGCAGCGGGACGGCGACCGCGACCGCCGCCGCCACCAGCACGAACACCAGGAGGACCAGCAGCAGACGACGGCGGGCGGGAGCGAGACCGGCGAGCACGGCACCACTCTCCCTGCCGCCAGCGCCCGGTGCCCGCATCGTGGTGGACTGCACGGGTGCTGAGCCGCGAGGAGTACCTCATCGCGTGGTCCCGCTGGCACGGCGGCACCGACCCGGCGGCCAGCCGGCTGGTGCGTGGCTGGCTCTCCCTGGCCTACACGCTGGCCGTGCCGCTGGCCCTGGTCTCGCCGCTGGCGGCGACCGCGCTGGGGCTGATCGTGGCGGGGGCGGCGGTGCCGGCGGCGGCCGCCGGCGGGCTCTGGCTGATCGCGGCCGGGCTGCTGGTCGGCCTGTCCGGGCTGCTGGACTCCCTCGACGGTGCGCTGGCGATCGCCGGTGGGCGCGCCTCGCGGCGGGGTTTCGTGCTGGACTCCGTCGTCGACCGGCTCACCGAGGTCGCCTACGCGCTGGCGCTGTGGGTCGCCGGGGCGCCGGGCTGGCTGGCCGTGGCCTTCGGGGCGCTGTGCTGGCTGCCGGACTACCTGCGCGCCCGCGCCGGGCAGGCCGGGGTCAGCGAGACCGGGGCCATCTCGGTGTGGGAGCGGCCCACCCGGGTGGCGATGGCCGGGATGACCCTCGGCGGCGCCGGGGTCGTGTCGGCGCTGGTCTCCCCGGCCGTGGTGGTCGGCATCGGCACCGGGGTCGGGTGCGTGCTCGGCCTCGTGGGCACCGGGCAGCTCGGCGTCCAGCTGCGCCGGGCGCTGGGGGAGGAGCCCGCGGGGCCTTGACCAGGCCGGGCAGATGCGACTCACTGCGCGCATGCCCACGACGACCGACGTCCCCGACGTCGCCGCTGCCCAGACCTCCTTCGGGCTGGACCTGCTGCGCACGGTGGCGGCCCGCCGCCGCGACGAGAACGTGCTGCTGTCCCCGGCGTCCGCCGCCCAGGCGCTGGGCCTGCTGTACCCGGGGCTCACCGCCGACCGGGCGGCACGGCTCGGTGCCCTGCTGCGGCTGCCACCGTGGTCTCCGCAGCTGGCCGCTGCCCTCGCCGAGCACACCGCCGCGCTCGACGCGCTGCGTGCCGACCGCGGCGACGCGGCGGAGAGCCGGGACACGCTGCGGGTGAGCAACCGGCTGTGGGCCGCCACCGGGTACCGCGTCGACCCGGCCCACGTCACCGCGGCGCGCAGCGCCTTCGCCGCCGAGCTGGGCAGGCTCGACTTCCAGGCCGACCCCGCCGGCGCGACCGAGCGGATCAACGTCGCGGTCGCCGAGGACACCGGAGGCCTCATCCGCAGCCTGTTCGACCAGCCGCTGGACCGGGACACCGTGCTCGCGCTCACCAACGCGGTGCACCTGCGGGCCCGCTGGGCCAGTCGGTTCACCCGCACCGCCCCGGCGCCGTTCGCCGCGCCGTCCGGGACGGTCGAGGTGCCCATGATGTCCGGCGCCTCGGGTACCGCCCGCGCCGTCGCCGGCTGGCAGTCGGTCGAGCTGCCCTACCGCGACGGCACGCTGACCGCGGTCGCGCTGCTCCCACCCGAGGACACCGACCCGGCCACCCTCGACGAGCGGGTGCTCGCCGCGGTGGCCGAGGCAGCTCCCCAGCGCGTCGACGTCCGGCTGCCCCGCCTGCGGATCGACCAGACCCACGACCTGCTCGATCCGCTGGTCGAGCAGGGCCTGCCCGTGCAGGTGCCCGAGCTGGGGGCGGACGCGCGGATCGACCGGGTCGTGCAGAAGACGGTGCTGGACGTGGACCAGGACGGCACCGTGGCCGCCGCGGCCACGGGCGTCACCGTCGTCGCCGCCTCGTTCCGGGCGCCGCTGCCCGAGGTGGTCCTCGACCGGCCGTTCCTGCTGCTGCTCACCGACACCGCCACCCGGACGCCGTTGTTCCTCGCCCTGGTCCGGGACCCCTCGCGCTGACCCGGCCGGGGGAGGGCGCCGGGCGGGGCCGGCCCCGGGCTCCTACGCTGGCCGGGCACCGCGGACGCCGCGGGTCGTGCCCCGCCGTCCAGCAGGAAGCAGTTGCGCCATGCCCGTCGTCGTGACCGGATCCATCGCCACCGACCACCTGATGACCTTCCCCGGCCGGTTCGCCGACCAGTTCGTCGAGGGGAAGATGCAGAACGTCTCGCTGTCCTTCCTCGTCGACGACCTGGTGCAGCACCGCGGCGGCGCCGGCGCCAACATGGCCTACGGCCTGGCGCTGCTCGGCCAGCGGCCGGCGCTGGTCGGCGCCGTCGGTGGGGACTTCGCCGACTACGACGCCTGGCTGACCCGGCACGGGGTCGACACCGGCAGCGTGCACTGGTCCGAGCTCAAGCACACCGCCCGGTTCACCTGCACCACCGACGCGGCGAACAACCAGATCGCGTCCTTCTACTCCGGCGCGATGAGCGAGGCCTCGCTGATCGAGCTGGCGCCCGTGGTCGACCGGATCGGCGGGGTCGACCTGGTCGTCGTCGGCCCCAACGACCCGACCGCGATGGTGCAGCACACGCAGGAGTGCCGGCAGCTGGGCTTCCCCTTCCTCGCCGACCCCTCCCAGCAGCTGGCCTGGGCCGACGGCGAGATGATCCGCGAGCTGGTCGACGGCGCGGAGCTGCTGTTCACCAACGAGTACGAGCACGCGCTGCTGCTGCAGAAGACCGGCTGGGACGACGCCGAGGTGCTCGCCCGGGTCGGTGCCTGGGTCACCACCCGGGCGGCCAGCGGGGTGCGGGTGGAGCAGGACGGGCAGGAGCCGATCGAGGTGATCGCCGTCCCGGAGACCAAGCCGGTCGAGCCCACCGGCGGCGGCGACGCGCTGCGCGCCGGCTTCGTGGCCGCCCGGCAGTGGGGGCTGGGCCTGGAGCGCTGCCTGCAGGTCGGCTCCGCGGTGGCGACGGCGGCCGTCGAGGTGATCGGCACCCAGGAGTACTCGCTGCCCAAGGCGGACTTCCTGGCCCGCTTCGCCGACGCCTTCGGCGCCGACGCCGCCGCCGAGGTGGCACCGCACCTGCCCGCCTGACGCCCCTCTCCGGGGCAGAAATGGCCATTTCTCCCCCTGGGGTGGGTCAGTCGCCCCGCAGGCGCTCGCCGATCGTGGGGTCGGCGACCCAGTCGCGGTGGGGGATGCGCCGGATCGAGCGGACCTCGCCGATCGTCGACCACTCGTCGCCGCCCAGGCGGGAGAGCGGGCGCAGGTGCTCGATCCGGGGCCGGCCGTCCTCGACGGCGGCCTCGGCGACGGCGATGTTGACCACCCGGCCGAACACGACGGTGCTGTCGCCCAGTCGCAGGGTGGCGTGCAGCAGGCACTCCACCGCCACCGGCGACTGCGCCACCCGGGGCACGCCGACCACCCGGCTGGGCTCGAGCCGCACGCCGGTCTGCTCGGCCTCGCTGGTGTCCGGCGGGAAGTCCGTGCCGGTGGCGTTGACCTGCTCGAACAGCGGTTCGGGCGTCAGGCTGACGGTGAACTCGCCGGTCTCCTCGACGTTGCGCAGCGAGTCCTTGCGGCCCACCGAGGTGAACTGCACGACGGGCGGCTGCACGCTGGCGACCGTGTAGAAGGAGTGCGGCGCGAGGTTGTGCACGCCGGACGCCAAGCGGGTGCAGACCCAGGCGATCGGCCGGGGGACCACGACGGAGTTGAGCACCCGGTAGAAGGCCCCGGCTGCCATCTCGATGGGGTCGAAGTGCACCCTCGGGGAACTGCTCTGCTCGGTCACCCGGTCATCCTCGCGCCCGGCCGCTCGCGGCTCAGCTCCGGCCCTGGTGCTCCGGTGGGTGCTCGGCACGCCAGTCGTCGAAGGCGGCGAGGAACGACTCGGCCATCCGCTGCTCGGTGACCAACTGGTCGCGGTCCCGGTCGTCGACCATCCGCTGGCTCAGCGCCATCGTGTTGAACCGGATCGCCCGGAAGTACGGGATCAACGACCGGGGCTGGAACGCCCGCTCCGACGGCCGGGGGGCCACGTCGGCCGGGGCCCAGGCCGGAGGCTCGGGCAGCGCCGGCAGCTGCAGTGCCTCGACCGCGGCGAGCACCGGCTCGTCGTCGGTGCGGTCGGTGAAGTCCCGGGACAGCTCCCGGAACACCTCGCGGCCGTCCGGGGCCAGGACGACGACCAGCGGCCGGAAGATCGACGCGTCGGCGTCCCACGCGTCCAGCGGCTTGGCCAGCCGTTCTCCGTCGGGGTCGCTGGCCCACCGGAACGGCAGGTGCCACGTCCGGTTCATGGCCAGCTGGACCTCCGGCGGATCGACCGAGGCGAGCACCACCTCCGCACCGGCGGCGGAGAAGCGGGACGAGGACCGGGCCAGGCGGACCGCCTGGGCGCAGCAGTAGGGCTACCAGTCGCCGCGCAGACCGACCAGGACGAGCGCGGCGCGATCGTCGGCGCGCAGGGTGAGCAGGTCGCTGGTGTCCATCTGCTTAGGCTAGGGGCGGGGAGCGATCGCCGCTGGGCGCTCGGCCGGGCGGCCGGTCACCGGCCGGCCCCGCCACTGCAGCGTCCCCCGACGGCGCTCGATCAGCGACCGGGCGACCAGCACGTCGAGCAGGGCGATCGACAGCGGGTGCGCCAGTGCGTCGGGCCACGCCCGGCTGCCCGTGCGGGCGGCCACGACGGCCCGGCCGGCCACCCCGGCGGCGTAGCCGACCGCCCCGGCCCGGGAGCCGGTGAGCGCGGCCAGCGGGGGGACCAGCCACACCGCGGTCAGCCCGACGGCGGCGGCTCCGGCGGCCGCCGGCCGTCCGCCGACGGCCGACCACAGCGACTTGGCGTAGCCGGCCCGGACCTCCGGCCAGCCGCGGTACATCCGGCAGGCGGCCAGCGTCGAGCCGTCGACGACGACGCCGCGGCCACCGGCGGCCTTCACCGCGCGCAGCAGCGCGACGTCCTCGATCACCTCGCCGCGCACCGCCGCGTGCCCACCGGCCCGGTCGTAGGCGGCCCGTCGGACCACCAGGAACTGCCCGTTGGCCGCCGCCAGCGACGGCCGGCCGGACCGCTCCGCCGCGCGCAGCGGGAGCAGGGTGGCCCACAGCCACTGCTGGAGCGGTTGCACCAGCCGCTCGGCGGCGCTGCCGGCCAGCTGCCGGGGCCAGGGGGAGACCAGGTCCAGCCAGGCATCGTCCAGCAGCGCCACCGCGGCCGCGACCGCGTCGGGCATCAGCCGGACGTCGGCGTCGAGGAAGACCAGCACGTCGGCGTCGCCGGCGGCCGCCGCGCCCTGCGCGCAGGCGTTCGGCTTGCCCAGCCAACCCGGCGCGGGCGGGGTCGCGCGGAGCACGGTGACCCGGTCGTCGGCGGGCACCTGCTCGGCGGTGCCGTCGGTCGACCCGTCGTCGACGACCACGACCGCCAGCTCCGGCACCCCGCGCTGGTCGAGCACCGCAGCCAGGCAGTCGGCGACCTGGTCGGCCTCGTCGCGGACCGGCAGCACGACGGTGACCCGGCGGGCGACCGGCGGGGGGACCGCCGGCGGGCGGCGCAGCAGCCGGGTGTTGACCGCGGCGTGCACGGCGCCGAGCACCGAGAGGCCGGCGCAGGCCCGGACGAGCCGGCTCACCGGCGGGCCTGCACGGCGACGGCGGCGAGCACCGGCAGGGCCAGCAGGACGCCCCACAGCGCGGAGCCGGGCAGGCCGAGCCACCCCGCGTGCGCCAGCGCCCCGCCCAGGGTCATCCAGGCCAGCACCAGCAGCGGCGCGGCGTCGCCGGTGCGGCGGGGCCGCGCGGTGCGGGTGACCAGCAGGTCCAGCAGGGTCATCAGCACCAGCCCGGCCAGCAGCCAGCCGGCCAGGTTGGTCAGCGGCACGGTGTGGATCCCGGGCAGGCCGGGCTCGGGGTGGGCCCAGCGCCAGTAGCCGGCCTGCACCAGCTGCGGGTCGAGCACGACGTCCCAGGCGGCGAAGACGTAGGCGGCCACCAGCACCCGGGCGACCCGGGGACGGCCGAGCCGGCGGGTCAGCCACGCGGCCAGCACCCAGCTCGGCCAGGCCATCATCAGCCAGGCCAGCGGCACCAGGAACGGCACCCCGAGCAGGGTGGGCCCCAGGACGTCGCTGTAGGCGTACTCGCCGTAGGGGAAGCCGGTGGCCAGCCCGAGCGCCTCGAACAGCACCGCGACGGCGCCGACGAGGACCAGTACGCCCAGCCCGGTGCGCCAGCCCCGGCTCACCGTGGCCGAGGTGATCGACACCCCCGTGCCGAGCAGCACGATCGTCCAGCTGACCGCGTTCCGGGCGTCGCCGTCGGTGAGCGGGTAGGCGATCGCGGTGGCGACCACGCCGACCGCCAGCGCCCAGGGCAGCCAGGGCACCGGCGCCCGGTCGGCGGCCGGGGGCGTGCGGGTGGCCGTGCCGGTCACCGCCGCGCACCCCGCAGGCGAGCCGTGGCGAGGGTGCGCAGCCGGGCGGCCGGCCGCCGGTCGGCGAGCACCACCCGGGCGGCGGTGCGCCCGGAGTTCCCGGAGACCCCGCCGCCGGGGTGGGTGGAGGCCCCGGCGAGGTAGAGCCCGGCCAGGCCCGGCACCCGGTGCCCGGAGAGCGCGGGGGTCGGCCGGAAGCCGAACATGCTGGCGAGGCCCATCTCCACGTGCATGACGTTGCCACGGAGCAGGGACAGTTCCTGCTCCAGCTTCAACGGGGTCTGCACGTACAGCCGCTGTACCGAGTCGGCGAACCCCGGGGCGTACCGGTCGACCGCGGCGATGAGCTGCTGGGCGGCCCGGTCGGCGATCTCCTCCCAGTCCGACCCGTCGGCGAGCTCGTAGGGGTACCACTGCCCCCAGATGGTCACCACGTGCTGGCCGGGCGGGGCCAGCGTCGGGTCGCTCGCGGAGAAGGACATCGCCAGCGGCACCGGCTCCCGGGGGAGCTCGCCGGCCAGCCAGTCGCCGTGCGCGCGGGCCAGCTGGGCCCGGTCGGTGCACAGCAGCTGCAGTCCCTGTAGCGCCTCGTCGCCCGCGCCGGGGTAGCGGGGGAGGGCGTCGGTCTGCGCGCGCAGGACCAGGCCGAAGCCGTTGCCCACCGGCGGCTCGGCGGCGGCCAGCGCCGGCGGTGCGTCGTCCCCGGCGAGGGCCTTGGTGGCCAGCACGTGGCAGGCGGCGACGACGGTGTCGGCCCGGATCCGCCGACCGGACGCGGTCTGCACGCCGGTCACCCGGCCGTCGTCGGCCAGCAGCCGGGCCGCGCCGTCGCCGAGGGTGATCCGCCCGCCGTCGGCGGCCAGCCGTGCGGCCAGCGCCTCGGTGAGCCCGCCGGAGCCGCCCACCGGGTGCCCGGGCGGGACGTCGTGCAGCAGCGCGACCCACGCGACCATGGCCGCCGTGCCCGGCTCGGACATCGGGGGCCCGGACTGGGCGCCGAACCAGGCCAGCGCCGCCTTGAGCCGCTCGCTGGTGAACCACCGGTCCAGCAGCGCGTCGCCGGAGCCGAGGAAGTCGGTGGCGATCTCCGCGCCCGGGGTGCGCGGCTGGCCGCGCCGCGGTGCGCCGACCGGCCACAGGTGCCGGACCAGCCGGCTCATCGCCGGCCGGTCGCCGAACGCCTTCACGACGGCTGCGCTGCGCGGGCCCCAGACCTCGACGAACCGGCGGTAGGCGTCGGCGTCGGCGTCCCCGCAGGCCGCCGCGATCGAGGCGCAGGTGGCGTCCAGGTCGACGGAGAACACCAGCGGGCGGCCGTCGGGACCCGGGTCGCCGGGCACCGGGGCGGGGGCGAAGCCCCATGGGTCGCAGTCGACGTAGCGCAGCCCGAAGCGCTCGAGCTCCAACTCCTCGACCACGCCGCTGTGCCGGATGATCACGTGCGCGCTGGACCCGCGGTCGACCCGCACCCCGGGCCAGCGCTCGACGGTGGAGACCGCGCCGCCGAGCACCTCGTCGCGCTCCACCACCTCCACGCGGAGGCCGGCGCGGGCCAGGTGGCAGGCGGCGACCAGACCGTTGTGCCCCGAGCCGATGACGACGGCGTCGACGGCGCTGTCGGTGCTGATCAGGCCCTCCGGCCGGCCGGGGTGAGCGGGAGGCGGGCGCCGAGGATGGCGAAGGGCCGGGAGTCGCCGGGGAAGTGGTAGCCGCGGGCCAGGTCGACGAAGCCGTCGGCGTGGTACAGCCGGAAGGCCTTGGTGTCGGTGTCCGGGGTGCTCAGCAGCGCAGCCGGGTGGGGCAGGTCGGCCACCAGTGCGTGCAGCAGCTGGCGGCCGATGCCCCGGCTCTGGTGTTCGGGCAGCACGTGCAGCTCGCACACCTCGAAGGCGCCGGGCAGCCACTGCTTGGCGGTGCGCCGGTCCAGCGCGTTGCGCACCTGGTCGTGCCACCACTGGCCCGGCGCGACCAGGTAGCCGTAGCCGAAGCCGACCAGCCGCTCGGCGCCGTCGGCGCCCTCGGCGAACGCGCCGACGGCGCGGAACCCCGGGCGCTCGGTGTGCTGGACGGCGTAGCCGTAGCGGCCGGCGACGACGGACTCGCCGTAGCCCATCGCCGCGCCGTAGACGGCCAGCGCCTCGTGCATGTGCTCGCGCAGCCAGCCGGCCGGGAGCTCGGTGACCCGGGTGGCGGGGGTGGTGCCGGTCATCGGAGGTCCTCCTGGGGGACCGCGGGCCCGGGGCCGACCTCGGCGGCCGTGCCGGCGGTGAGCTGCAGCAGCTCGTCGTAGGTGGTGGGGAAGACGGCGTGCGGGTGGCCGGCCGCGGCCCACACCGTGGGGTGCCGGGCGAGCTCGACGTCGACCAGGGTGCCGATCGGCGCCGGGTGCCCGACCGGGGCGACCCCGCCGATGGCCTGGCCGGTGTGCTCGCGGACGAACGCCGGGGTGGCCCGGGCGAGCGACGGCACGCCGAGCAGTTCGGCCACCAGCGCCTCGTCGACCCGGTGCGCCCCGCTGGTCAGCACCAGCACCGGGTGCCCACCGGCCTCGAACACGAGGCTGTTGGCGATCGCGCCGACCGGGACGTCGAGCGCGGCGGCGGCGGCCGCGGCCGTTCGGGCGCTGTCGGGCAGCAGGCGGACCTCGCCCGGGGCGCCGGCGGCGCGCAGCACTCGCACGACCTCGGCGACCCGGGGGTGGTGCGGGGTCTCCTCCGCTGCGGTCATGTCGGCGATCCTCCCACCGCCGGCCGGGACGTGCGCCATCGGTGATCAGCCGGCGGTGGCTGCCCGCGTAGGCCGGTGGATCGGGTGCGCCACTCGGGTTCGGCCGCTGTAACGACACGGACGGGACACGCCCGCTCCGGCTTGACGCCCCTCGACGGGTCCGGTCTACTCATCGGTGTTCGAACATCTGTTCGAACACTGGTCGCACACCCTGTCCGGCGCCCTCCGGGGCGCTTCCCCGCCGGGCGGGTGCGGGGCCGGTGGGGGCGAGAGGCGGGAGTCTGTCATGAGCCGGGTGCTCGTCGGGGCCGGTGGCCGCGTCGGTGAAGAGGTCCAGGTCGAGCGGGGAGCCGAGGGGCCGGCGCAGTTCTGGCGCGGCTCGACCCGCTACGTGGTGGGGGAGCTGCTCGACTCCTGGGTGGAGACCTCCCCCTGGTGGCAGACCGGCGCCGGGCAGGGGGGCGCGTCGGCGGAGCTGGTGGCCACCCGCCAGGTGTGGCGGGTGGAGGCGGTCCGGGCCGGCCGATCCCGGATGAGCTTCGCCGGGGTGTTCGACCTGTCCTGGGAGCCGGCGGACAACCAGTGGCTGCTCGTCCGGGTGCACGACTGATGGGCGCCGCTCGGGCCCTCCCGGCCGTCGCCGACGGGCAGCTCCCGTTGCTCCCGCCGCTGCCGGCCGCCGCCGCCCAGCTGCTCGGCCAGGCCCATCGCGGGCTGGCCGAGGCCGCCAGCAGCCCCGATGCGGCCTGGCGGTACGCGACCGCCCACCTGGCCGCCCTGCGGGCCGCGGCGGCCGTGCTGGCCGCCCGCACCCAGCCCGAGGCCGGGCGGCGCCGCCCGCGCAGCGCCTGGGTGCTGATCGGTCAGGTCGCCCCCGAGCTGGGGGAGTGGGCGGCGTTCTTCGCCGCCGGCGCGGCCAAGCGCGCCGCCGCCGAGGCGGGGCTGTCACACGCGGTCACCGAACGGGAGGCCGACGACCTCGTCCGGGACGTCGGCACGTTCCTCACCGTCGTCGAGACCACAATCAGCCGCCCGGCACCGACGCCGCCCACCCACCTGCGCGCGGTCGACCCCGGCTCGCGCCGGCGCGGCCCGGGTCGTCCCGGCTCCGGCCCCGTCTCGTGAGCGACCCCTTCGTCCACCTGCACGTCGCCTCCGGGTACTCGATGCGCCACGGCGCCAACCACCCGGCCGACCTGGTGGCCCGGGCCGCCGAGCACGGCATGGGGGCGCTCGCGCTGACCGACCGCGACGGCCTCTACGGCGCGGTCAAGTTCGCGCTGGCCTGCCGGTCGGCCGGCATCCGGCCGCTGTTCGGGGTCGACCTCGCCGTCGACCCGGTCGCCGGCGGCGAGCCGGGGGAGGCCGGGCGGATCCGCTCGGCGGAGCTGCACCGCGCGCAGCACCCCGCGGGCCGCCGGTCGCCGGCCCGCGGCGGAGCCAGCGTCGATCCCCGGCTGCCCCGGGTCACCTTCCTGGCCCGCGACGGCGCCGGCTGGCGCTCGCTGTGCCGGCTGACCAGCGCCACCCACCTGGGCGGCACCCGCGGCGCGCCGGTCAGCTCGCTGGCCCTGGCCGGGGAGCACGCTGCGGGGCTGCTGGCGGTGCTCGGACCCGACTCGTCGGTGGGCCGGGCCCTGGCCGCCGGCAACGCCGACCTCGCCCGCGCCCGGCTGGCCGCCTGGCGCGCGGTCCTCGACGGCGGGGAGGGGAGCGGCGGGCTGGTGCTCGAGGTCGTGCACCACCGCGGCCGGGGCGACCGGGCGCGCGCCCAGGCGATGCTGCGGCTGGCCGCCGAGACCGGCGTGCCCGCGGTGCTCACCAACGCGGTGCGCTACGTCGACGCGCTCGACGCCCCCACCGCCGACGTCCTCGACGCTGCCCGCCGGCTGGTGCCGCTGGGGCAGCGGCACGTCGACCGGCGGACCGCCGAGGGCTACCTGAAGTCGGGCAAGGAGATGGCCGAGCTCGCCGCCGAGCTGGCCGGGGCCGACCGCGATGCGGCGCTGCGGCTGCTGGAGACCACGGCCCGGGTCGCCGAGCAGTGCGCCGTGGACGTCCGCGCAGACCTGGGCATCGGCAGCGTCCGCTACCCCGAGCTCGACGTGGTCACCACCGCCGCCGAGCGGGGGATGGGCCCCTCTCAGGTGCTGCGGGCCCGCTGCGAGGCGGGCTTCGGCCGGCGGGCGATGACCCCCACCGCTGCGGTGCGCGAGCGGCTGGCCGACGAGCTGGCGGTGATCGACTCCCTCGGCTACCCCTCCTACTTCCTCACCGTCGCCGACGTGGTCGCCCTGATCAAGGGCCTGCGGGTGCGGGCGGCGGCCCGGGGCTCGGGCGCGGGCAGCCTGGTCACCTACCTGCTGGGCATCTCCGACGTCGACCCGATCCGCTACGGCCTGCTGATGGAGCGCTTCCTCTCCCCGCTGCGCCACCAGCTCCCGGACATCGACATCGACGTGGAGTCCGCCCGGCGGATGGAGGTCTACGACGCGGTGATCGAGCGCTTCGGCGCCGACCGGGTCAGCTGCATCTCGATGATGGACACCTACCGGGTGCGGCACGCCATCCGCGACGTCGGGGCAGCCCTCGGGCTGCCCCCGGCCGAGATCGACGCGGTGGCCAAGGCGTTCCCGCACATCCGGGCCGACCAGGTGCACGCGGCGCTGCGCGACCTGCCAGAGCTGCGGGCCAGCCGGCTGGGCTCCCAGCGGTCGGGCGGCTCCGGTGACCTCGACCTGCTCTTCGACCTGGTCGCCCGGCTCGACGGGCTGCCCCGGCACATCGCCCTGCACCCGTGCGGGGTGCTGCTGTCCGACGCCACGCTGCTGGACCGCACCCCGGTGGAGAGCAGCTACCTGGGCTACCCGATGAGCCAGTTCGACAAGGACGACGTCGAGGAGCTCGGGCTGCTCAAGCTGGACCTGCTGGGCATCCGGATGCAGTCGGCGATCGCCCACGCGATGGACGAGGTGGCCCGGGTCGACGGGCAGCAGGTCGACATCGACGCCGTTCCGCGCGACGACCCGGCCACCTTCGAGCTGATCCGCAGCACCCGGACGCTGGGGATGTTCCAGATCGAGTCCCCCGGGCAGCGCGAGCTGGTCGGCAAGTTCGCACCCGCCACCTTCGAGGACCTCATCGTCGACATCTCGCTGTTCCGGCCCGGCCCGGTCAAGAGCGACATGGTCACCCCGTTCCTGCTGGCCCGGAACGGCTGGCGCGACCCGGAGTACCTGCACCCCGCGCTCAAGCCGGCGCTGGAGCAGACCGCCGGGGTGGTGGTCTTCCACGAGCAGGTGCTGATGGTCGTCGCGGGGATGACCGGCTGCTCGCTGGCCGAGGCCGACGAGGTGCGCCGGGCCCTGGGGGAGCGCGACGCCCACCCGGAGGTGAAGGCCTGGTTCGCCCCGCGCGCGCTGGCCGAGGGCTTCCCCGTCGCGGTGGTCGAGCAGGTGTGGGAGGTGCTGGTGGCCTTCGGCTCCTTCGGGTTCTGCAAGGCGCACGCCGCGGCGTTCGCGCTGCCCACCTACCAGTCGGCCTGGCTGAAGACCCACCACACCGCGGCGTTCCTGGCCGGGGTGCTCACCCACGACCCGGGGATGTACCCCAAGCGGCTGATCCTCGACGACGCCCGCAACTTCGGGGTGCGCGTGCTCGGCCTGGACGTCAACGCCTCCACCGGGGCCTACCGGGTGGAGCGCGTGGACGGCGACCGGGACGACGAGAGCGGCGCCGGGGCGTCGGGGTGGCAGCGGCCGGAGTGGATGCCCGCGTCGATGCCCGCCCCCGCGCGGTACGGCATCCGGCTGTCGCTGGCCGACGTCAAGGGCATCGACGACGACGAGGTGGGCCGGATCGTCACCGGGCAGCCGTACCGCTCGCTGGCCGACTTCTGGACCCGGGCGAACGTGTCCCGGCCGGTGGTGGAGCGGCTGGTCCTCGCCGGGGGCTTCGACTCGGTCTACGGCTTCGGGGTGCGCGACAGCGAGGGCGGCCGGCCCGCCCGCCGGCGCCAGCAGCTGACCCGCCGCGACCTGCTGCTGCAGATCGGCGAGCTGGACCGGTGGAGCCGCAGCGGCCGGAAGGCCGGCAGTACCGGCCAGCTCGGGCTGGACCTGTTCGGGCTGGAGGACATCGGCGGGGAGCCCGAGGGAGAGGGTGCCGGCGGGGACGGCGGGCCGCCGGAGTTCGTCCCCTCCGGGCTGCCGGAGTTCACCGACGCCGAGCGGGTGCGCGCCGAGCTGGAGGTGCTGGGGCTGGACGCCAGCCGGCACGTCGTCGACTTCTACCGGCCGTTCCTCACCGCGCTCGGTGCGGTCCCCGCCGAGGACCTGCTGGGGTGCCGGAGCGGGTCGGAGGTGCTGGTGGCCGGGGTGAAGGTGGCCACCCAGACACCGCCGATCCGGTCCGGCCGGCGGGTGGTGTTCGTGACCCTCGACGACGGCACCGGCTGCGCGGACTCGACCTTCTTCGAGGACGCCCAGGGCCCCTACGCCGGCACGGTCTTCCACTCCTGGCTGCTGGTGGTCCGCGGGGTGCTGCGGCGCACCGGCCCGCGCGGGGTGTCGCTGCGCGCGACCGGTGCCTGGGAGCTCCCCGCGCTGCACGAGGCCTGGGAGACCGGCGGGCCGGCCGCGGTGGCGGAGCTGATGGCGGCACCGGGGGAGTACACCGAGCAGGCGATCGCCGGGGCGGCGGCCTCGCACGGCTCGCGGCCGGTGGTGGTGCGGCCGGTGCTCGTGCACCCGACCGGGTTCCGGATGTCGCCCTACGCCGACATCAGGCCGGCCGGCGACGACGCCGCGACCGCCGCCCGCCGGGCAGCGGCAGCACCACCGCGGAAGCTGTGGCACTCCAGCCCCGGCAGCTCGGGGCACTGATGAAGGACCCCGCCGCCCCCCACTGCTCGCAGGCTCGCAGCGGGCCCCTGCGGCGGGGCCGGGAGGACGGGGTCCTTCATCAGGCGGGCGCCCAGGCCAGCAGCAGGCGCCAGCGCTCGCCGTCCTGGCGGTGCACCTGGAAGTCGCGGCGGCCACCGAAACGGGGCTCGGGTCGGGGGTAGTCCTCCGCCCGGGACATCGCGAAGACCCGGGCGTCCTCGTCGCAGTCCGCGGTGAACGTGTCGGTCGGGTGCCCGTACCCGTCCATCAGTCGGTAGCTCGGCATGGCGGGACGGTAGGGAAGGACGTCGCCGTGTGCCCGGCAGGCGCGCGAACCGGAGGTGACGCCTGCCCCAACAGTCACCCCCGCCCCACCGGTCCGTGACCGGCGGGCGGTGAGGCGGGTCCGTCCCACCGTGCTGTGCGCCCGCCCGACCCGCACTAGGCTCCGCACGTGCCGCCCACCTCCTCCGCCGCGCCCACCCAGGCCCCCGCCCGGACGGCGGCCGTCTGGGCGGCACTGGACCCGGTCGTCACCGCCGGCCGCCCGCTGCAGGTCCTCGACGTCGGTGGGGGCAGCGGCATGTTCGCCGTGCCGCTCGCCCAGCTGGGGCACACCGTCACCGTCGTCGACCCCAGCGCCGACGCCCTGGCCACCCTGCACCGGCGGGCCGACACGGCCGGCGTCGGCGAGCGGGTGCGCGGCCTGCAGGGCGACGCCGACCGGATGCCCCCGGTCACCGCGGACGACCCGCAGGCCCCCGGCTTCGACCTGGCCCTGTGCCACTTCGTGCTCGAGGTGGTCGACGACCCGGCCAGCACCCTCGGCCAGATCGCCGCGGTGCTCGGGCCCGGCGGCACCCTGTCCCTCGCCGCGGCCAACCGGGCCGGCGCGGTGCTCGCCCGCGCCGTCGGCGGGCACCCGGTCGAGGCCCGCGAGCTGCTCGCCGACCGCGACCCCGCCCCGGCCCGCGGCGGCCCGGCACGGCGGCGCTTCGACCCCGAGCAGCTGCTCGCCCTCGTCACCGGCGCCGGCCTGCAGCCGGGGGAGTGGCGCGGGGTCTCCGTCGTCGCCGACCTGCTGGAGGCGTCCTCCGGAGCTTCCCCCGACGCGGTCCGCGCCCTCGAGCTCGCGCTCTCCGGCGCCTCCCCCTACCGCGACGTCGCCACCGGCCTGCACGTGCTCGCCACCCGGCCCGCCGGCGCCTGACCACCGCCGAGCCGATGCGACTCCCGGACGAGTTCGCCGTCCCGGCCTACGGCAGCGCCACCCTCGCCGACGTCCTGCCCAGCGTGGCGACCGCGCTGGGTGTCCCGGTGCAGCGCGGGGACCTGCCCGGCGACCCGCTGCGGCTCACCGAGGCCCTCGACGGCGCCCGCCGGGTCGTCGTCCTGCTCGTCGACGGGCTCGGGGCCGAGCTGGTCGCCGCCCACCCGGACACCGCGCCGGTGCTCAACGCGCTGGGCACCCCCGCCGGGGTGCTCTCCGCGCCCTGCCCGAGCACCACCCCGGTCAGCCTCACCACGCTGGGCACCGGCCTGCCACCGGGCAGCCACGGGGTGCTGGGCTTCGTCACCGAGGTGCCCGGCGCCGGCCGCACGCTCAACCACGTGCAGTGGAAGGACGACCCGGACCCGCGGCAGTGGCAGTCCCGGCCCACCGTCTTCGAGCAGGCCAGTGCTGCCGGGGTCCGCTGCACGGCCGTCGGCCCGCACTCCTTCGCCGGCTCCGGGCTCACCCGGGCGGCCTACCGGGGAGCGGAGTACGCGCCCGCGTACAGCCCCGGCGACCTGGTGGCGCTGGTGCACGGCGCGCTCGCCGCCGGTGAGCCCAGCCTCGTCTACGCCTACACCGCCGAGCTCGACCTCACCGGGCACGTCCGCGGGGTCGACTCGCCCAGCTGGCGGGCCCAGCTCGGCGTCGTCGACGCGGTGGTGGAGCAGCTGGCCGCCGGCCTGCCCGACGACGCCGTCCTGCTGGTCACCGCCGACCACGGCATGGTCGACGTCCCCGGCGACACCCGGCTGGACGTCACCGAGGAGCCGGCGCTGACCGAGGGCATCCGGCTGCTCACCGGTGAGCCGCGGGCCCGCTACGTGCACACCGAGCCCGGCGCCGCCGACGACGTGCTGGCCACCTGGCGGGAGGTGCTCGGCGAGCGCGCCTGGGTGGCCGGCCGGGAGGAGGCCGTCGCCGCCGGCGTGTTCGGGCCGGTCGACCCGGCGGTCGCCGAGCGGATCGGCGACGTCGTCGTCCTCGCGCGGGGCACCTGGGCGTTCCCCGCCGGGGCGACCGAGCCCCCGCACGCCGCCCTGCTGGCCGCCTACCACGGCTCGCTCACCTCGGCGGAGCTGGCGATCCCGCTGCTGGCCGCCCGCGGGCGCGCGCTGCGCTGAACCGCGCGGTCAGGCGGGGTCGGCCGGTGCGGACACCCGCAGCGACAGCGGGTGCCAGGTGCGCCAGTGCACCGGCCGCGCCGCGGCGCAGGTGGTCAGCGCGGCGGCCTCGGACCGGCGGCTCTCGATCGTCACCAGCACCTGGCCGTCCGGGGCGCCCAGCGTCACCGCCCAGCGCTCCACCCCCTCGCCCGGGGAGGGCAGCTGCGTCAGGCGCACCAGCGGCAGGTCGCCGACCCCGAGCAGGCCGAGCTCGACCCGGGCGTGCTGCTGGGCGGCCTGCACCGGCGGCGCCCAGCCCGACCGGCCGCGCAGCCACGGCAGCGCCACCTCGCCGCGGGCGTGGGCGGCCACCAGCTCCGCGCCGTCGCCGGGCACCTGCCCGTAGACGTGCCCGGTGGGCAGCACCAGCACGTTCGCGGCGAACCGGTCGCCACCGAGGTGGCTGGTCTCCCAGACCTCCGCCGCCCCCGCGGCAGTCAGACCCGAGGTGAGCGGCCGGCCCCGGACGGCGCAGCACGCGTCGTGGGAGCCGTGCGTGCACACCAGGTAGGTGGGGACGTCGGTCGGCTCGCCGACCGAGCCGTCCCAGGGCGCCTCCAGCAGCTCGGCGTCGGACTCCCGGGTCGCCCAGCGCACCGTCTCCACCCCGGGGGTGGTGTCGGCCAGTGCCCACCGGCGGCCGGTGTCGGCCAGCCGGCCGCCGGGCCGGCGCACCAGCTGCACCCGGACGCCGGCCTCCCGAGCCCGCGCCGCCAGCCGCGGGGCCACCGCCCGGTCGAACCGGGACTCCAGCAGCGCGTCGCGGCCCCAGGGCCCGGGCTGCTCCACCAGCAGCCAGCGCCGGGCCGGCGGCGCGGTCGCCGTCGGGGCGTCGCCGCGCAGCAGCGCCTGCACCGAGCAGCGGGCGTCGTCGAGCCGGCCGGCCGGTCGGGGCACGGGATGCCGGGGAGTGGGGGGCTGCTCACCCACCGACGGCGCCATGGCCCCCATCGTGCCCGCCGGTGCGCGCGGGCGCCCCGGCCCGGGCGTCGGGGACGACCGCGATCGACTCGGTCACCAGCCGGCGGGCCAGGGTGAGCTGGTCGGCGGCGTCCAGGTCGGGCAGGTCGCCGACCTTCAGCTCCCCGGCGGCCAGCAGCGCGGCCAGCGCGGGGCGGGTGGCCGCCGGCAGGTCGTGGGTGCGCCGGCCGGCCACCAGCGCCACCCGGTCGCCCACCGGCTCGCGCAGCTGGGCCCGCAGCAGGGGCCGCACCCGGAGCACCGTGTCGGCGTCGAGCGCGGCGAGCGCGGTGGACTGGGCCAGCGGCGAGACCGGCGCGGGGCGCACCTGCGCCCAGGCGCGGGAGCGCAGGGAGTCGGCGACCGCGGCCGGGTCGACCTCGCCGATCCAGCGCTGCAGCCCGCTGAGCACCGCGGCGACGTCGTCGGCGGTGGCGTCGGGGTCGGCGAGGTCGACGCCGAGCGGCAGCGAACCGCGCAGCGCGGGGTCGTCGGCGGCGAGGGTGCGCACCAGGTCCAGCGCCGACTCGACCGCGCCCCAGCGGGTCACCGGGTGGATCCCGACCGTCAGGTGGGCGCTGATCGCACCGAGTGCGACCGCGGAGTGGATGTAACCCCGCGGCAGGTAGAGGGCGTCGCCGGGGCGCAGCACGGCGTCGATGACCGGCGGGCGCTCGGCCGCGGCGGCCACCTCGGCGGCCCGGTCGGTCCAGGGGTGGGTGCGCAGCGGATCGGGGAGCACCGGCTCGTGGATGGTCCAGTGCTTCTCCCCGGCGGCCTGCAGCACGAAGACGTCGTGCACGTCGTAGTGCGGGGAGAACCCGCGCGAGGACGGCGGGGTGACGTAGGCGTTGACCTGGGTGGGGTGGCCGAGGTCGGCGGCCAGCTGGCCGGCGAAGGCGATCAGCGGCGGCCAGAGGCGGTGCAGGCCCTGCAGCACGACGGTGGACCCGTCGGCGAACAGCCGCAGCACCGCGTCGGAGGAGACCTGGTCGGCCACCTCGGCGCCGGCGCCCTGCGGGCTGGTGAACCGCTTGGGGTCGACGACCGCGCCGTCCTTGGCGATCCGCAGGAACGGGGTGCGCAGGCCGCGGGTGCTCAGCAGCTCGTCGACCGTCTCGAGGCTGAGCAGGTCGGTGAAGGTGCCGCCGAGCTCGGCGGCGGTGGACAGCAGCGGGCGGCGCGACCAGTGCCCGGTGGCGAACTCCTCGGGGTCGACCGCGATGCACCGGCGCAACGCGGGGCGGTCAGCACCTCCCGCCGCGGAGCGGGCACCGTCCTCCGGAGCGGAGGACGGTGCCCGGTCCTGCAGATCAGGGTCGGGCACGGTCAGGCCGAGCCGTCCGCGCCGCCATCGGCACCGCCGTCCGCACCACCGTCGGCACCACCGTCGGCACCGCCGTCGGCGCCGCCGTCCGCACCACCATCGGCACCCGCGCCGCCGTCCGCACCGCCGTCGGCACCCGCGCCGCCGTCCGCACCGCCGTCGGCGCCGCCGTCGTGCTGGCCGGGCGTGCCCTCACCGGCACCGGAGTCGGCCGGGCCCTCGGTGCTGGTCATGTCCTCGTCGTCGAGCGCCATGGCTCCTCCGATCGTCGAGTCGGGCCGCCGGTCGGCGGGCCCGGGGCTGTTCTACCGCGATGATCGACTCGCCACACCTCCGAGCGGCGGGCCCGCCGGACGGCGACCGGTTACGCTCGTCGACGTCGAACACCTGTTCGACGACCGTGGGGAAGGCGGCCGTCGAACGGGTACCGGGTGTGCGCGGGGGCGCGGGGTGGTGAGGGGTGTCGCGGAGTGTCCGATCGGGCTGCCGGCTGCACGGTGCTGCACGTCGACATGGACGCATTCTTCGCCAGCGTCGAGGTGCGCCGGCACCCCGAGCTGGCCGGCACCCCGGTGATCGTCGGCGGCGCCGGCAACCGCGGCGTGGTCACCTCGGCCACCTACGAGGCGCGGGCCTACGGGGTGCACAGCGCGATGCCGACGTCCCGGGCGCTGCGGCTGTGCCCGACCGCCACCGTGCTGCCCGGCGACCTGGCGCTCTACGCCGAGGTCTCCCGCTCGGTGATGGCGCTGTTCCGGTCCATCACCCCGCTGGTCGAACCGCTGAGCCTGGACGAGGCGTTCCTGGACGTCTCCGGTGCCGGTCGGCGGCTGGGCGACCCGGTGGCGATCGGGGAGCACATCCGGGCCCGGGTCTACGACGAGCAGGGCATCACCTGCTCGGTGGGGGTGGCCGGCAGCAAGTTCGTCGCCAAGCTCGCCTCCACCCGGTCCAAGCCCGACGGGCTGCTGGTGGTCCGCCCGGCCGAGGTCATGGAGTTCCTGCACCCGCTCCCGGTCGGGGCGCTGTGGGGCGTTGGCGCCAAGACCGAGGAGGTGCTGCTGCGGCTGGGGCTGAAGACGGTGGGCGACCTGGCGCACGTGCCGGCGCGCACCCTGCAGCGCGCGGTCGGCTCTGCCGCCGGGGCGCACCTGCACGAGCTGGCCTGGGGTCGGGACCCCCGCCGGGTGGTGCCCGACGAGCCGGACCGGTCCACCGGGGCCGAGGAGACCTTCGGCACCGACGTCGACGACCCCGCGGTGGTGCACCGGGAGCTGCTGCACCTGGCCGAGCGGACGGCGGGGCGGCTGCGCTCCACCGGCTCCCTGGCCCGCACGGTCACCCTCAAGGTGCGCTTCGCCGACTTCACCACGATCACCCGCTCCCGCACCCTGAAGGTCCCCACCGACGTGGGCCAGGAGCTGTACGACACCGCGCGCACGCTCTTCGACGCCCTCGGGCTGGACCGGGCCCGGATCCGGCTGGTGGGCGTGCGGGCCGAGGGGCTGGTGGAGGCCGACGCCACCGCCCGCCAGCTGGAGCTCGGCGCCCGCGAGCACGGCCGGCGGGACGCCGAGCTGGCCGCCGACCGGGCCGCCCGGAGGTTCGGCGCCGGCGCCGTCCGCCCGGCGACCCTGCTCGGCCGCACGCGCGTGCCCGGCGAGCACCCGGTGGCGCGCCGGGCAGCGCCGGGGACGGGAGCGCGGCAGCCGCCCGGAGCGCCCCGCTGACCTGCCGGGAGTGCGCTGCGGGAGGCAGATCACCGCCCTCCCGGGTGTGTCGGGAGCGCCTCGCCTTTCGCACCCCGCGAACGGCTCGTATCCTCGGAACCACCACAGGCGGACTGTCGTCAGTGGGTTGTGTACTGCGCACCTGGAGGTCGACGTGCCGCTCTCCGAGCACGAGCAGCGTCTGCTGGAGCAGATCGAGCGCGCCCTCGTCGACGACGATCCGAAGTTCGCCTCGACGGTCCGCACCGGTGACCGCCGGCAGAAGGCCCGCCGCAAGGTGCAGCTGGGCGCCCTGCTGGTCGTCGTCGGCCTGGCGGTGATGGTCAGCGGCGTGGCCCTGCCCAACGTCGTCGTCGGCGTGCTGGGCTCCCTGATCGCCTTCGGCGGTGCCGCCCTCGGCGTGCTGAACTACAAGTCCGCCACGGGCGCCGTCGAGGCAGGCCCGGCCGCGACCGCACCCGGGGGCGCCACGGCCGCCCGCGGCAAGGTCGGCAAGAGCAAGGCCGGCCGCCCGCCGCTGAAGAACCGCCTCGAGGAGCGCTTCCGCCGCCGCTACGACCAGTAGCCGCCGCAGGCCCGACCACCAGTGCAGCCGCCGCCCACCGGGACGGCGGCTGCACTGTCTCGGTCGGCGGCCGGGTGGTGGCCTGGTCCGGTCAGCCGACGGCCGACGGCACGGCGTCGAACAGCGCGCTGACCGACTCCCCGTCGTGGATCCGCTGCACCGCCTGGGCCAACGCGGGGGCGATCGAGAGCACGGTCAGCTTCTCCGACCCCCGGGCCGGCACCGGCACCGTGTTGGTGCAGACGATCTCCAGCACGTCCGGCTGGGCGCCGATCCGCTCCAGCGCGCCCGCGGCGAACAGCCCGTGGGTGCACGCCACCCGGATCGACCGGGCCCCGGCGTCGCGCAGCCGGTCGATCAGCTCCAGCACCGTGCTGCCCTTGGCGATCTCGTCGTCCAGCACGATCACGTCCCGGCCGGCGACGTCACCGATGACCGCGCTGATGCTCACCCGGTCGTCGGCGTAGCGCTGCTTGGCCCCCGCGGCGACCGGCACGCCCAGACGCCGGGCGAAGGCGGCCGCCTCCTTGGCGTTGCCCAGGTCCGGTGAGACGACCGTGGTGCGCGACAGGTCGAGGGCGCTGAAGTGGTCGGCCAGCTCCCGCAGTGCGTGCAGGTGGTCGACCGGGACGCTGAAGAACCCGTGCACCTGGGGGGAGTGCAGCGTCATGGCCAGCACCCGGCTCGCGCCGGCGGCGACCAGCAGGTCGGCGATCAGGCGGCCGCCGATGGAGATCCGGGGCGCGTCCTTCTTGTCCGACCGCGCGTAGGCGTAGTGCGGCATGACCACGGTGATCCGGGCCGCGGAGGCGCCCCGCGCGGCGTCGATCATCAGCAGCAGCTCGACCAGGTTCTCCTGCACCGGGGTCACCAGCGGCTGCACCAGGAAGACGTCGCGCTCCCGGCAGTTGGCCTGCAGCTGCACCTCGAGGCAGTCGTTGGCGAACCGGGTCAGCCGCACCGGCTGCAGCGGCACGCCCAGCTGGGCGCACATCTCCCCGGCCAGCTCGGGGTGGGCACTGCCGGCGAAGACGGCGATCTCGCGCACGAGGCACTCCGGGGGTCGGGGCGGTCCGGCGTGCTCGCCGGCAGCACGACCGTAACGAGCGTCCGCCCGGCCGGCCGGGTCAGGCCGAGCGCGGGCGGCGCGCGCCCCGGCCGGTCACCCAGCGACCGGCATCGGCCAGGGTGGACGCCGGCCACACCGCCGCCACGAGCCGCTGCCGCCGTCCCACGCTGCACAGCAACGCCTGCCGCACCGTGGCCGTCGCCGCGCGCAGTTCCGGGTCGGCCGGCGCCGTCGCGGGCGGGCCGTAGACGGCCCGTTCCTCGGCGGTGGTGAGCACCCGCAGGGCGTCGACCGCGCCGGCCGTGTCACCAGACCGTGCCCCGCCGGGGCCGGTCACCTGCTCGGTGACCTGCCGGGCCAGCTGCCGGGTGGTGCCGGCGCCGGTCACCGGCACGCCCAGGTCGGTCGCGGTCGCCAGCAGCTCGTCCCACAGCGCCGCCGGCCGGCCGTCCGCCAGCCGGCCCAGCCGCTGGCGGTGCCGGACGACGGCCGGCAGCGCGGCCAGCGCCAGCACCAGCACCAGACCGGACACGCCGGCCAGCCAGGGGCCGGGCGAGGGGGCCGCCGCCTCCGGGGTGGCCAGGGGGACGTACTGGTCGTCCCGGTCCAGCTGCGCGGTGGGCCCGGCCGGTGCCGGCAGCGGGGCGTTCGGGGCCGCCGGGGCGGTCGTCTGCGCGGCCACGGCGTCGGCGCGCGGCGCCCACGGCAGCTGCGCCGCGCGGTCGACGTCGATCGGCGTCGGGTCGAAGGGCACCCAGCCCTGACCGGAGAAGTAGACCTCCACCCAGGCGTGCGCGTCGTCGCTGGTGACCACCCGGGTGCCGTCGGGCCGCTCCTGGCCCCGCGTGTAGCCGAGCACCACCCGGGACGGCACCCCCGCCGCGCGGACCAGCACGGCCATCGCCCCGGCGTACTGCTCGCAGTAGCCGCGCTTGCGCTCCAGGAAGTCGGCGAGGTCGTCCCCGGAGGTGCCCGGCTGGGTGGAGAGGCTGTAGACGAACCCGTTGCCCCGGTCGGTCAGGTGGTCGAAGACCGCCCGCACCCGCTCGTACGGGGACTGGTCCGGCGAGGTCAGCCGGTCGACCAGGCCGGTGACGCCCGGGTCCAGCGGGGGCAGCTCGAGGTAGCGGTCGATGCCGTCGCTGCCGGGCTGGGCCGGCGGTGCCGCCGCCAGGTCCGCCGGGCTCGGGTCGGGCCGGTCGGCGGTGACCCGGTAGGCCAGGTCGGCGGTGGTGGTGCCCCGGCCGAAGACCGTGCGACCGGCGCGGTCGAACCGCCAGTCGCCGTCGCCGGCGACGTCCACCTCCTGCAGGGAGTAGGGCACCGGGAGGAACTGGTCGTCGTGGCCGACGGCGGTGATCCGCGCCGTCACCCGCTCGCGGGCCGCGCCGCCGGGCAGCGGCGCGAGGGAGTCGTCACCGGCGATGGAGCGTCGGCCGTCGGCGTTGCCCCGCTCCCAGCCGTCGGCGGTGAAGCGGTCGAGGACCACCGAGCGCAGGTAGCCGAGGTCGCCGTCGGACCGCACGCTGAGCAGGTCGATCGGGGTCGGCCGGTTGAGCTGCCCCCGCATCTCGGCCACCGGGTCCAGCGCGGTGCCGGTGCCCTGGCCGCCGGTGCCCCACCGGGCAGCCAGCGAGCCCTCGGACAGCGTGGGCACGACGGCCGACAGCACCACCCCCAGCACCAGCGCGATCGCACCGGTGCGCAGCGCCGACAGCGTGCCGGTGCCCAGCGGCGAGCCGCTGCCCGCCCGCGCACCGGGGGTCAGCCGGGCGCGCTGGTCGGCCCACAGCAGCAGGGCGAACCCGGTCGCCGGGCCGAGGAAGGCGACGAGCGCGACGTCGCCGGTGATCGTGCTGACCGGCACGCAGTAGAGGACCAGCAGGCCCAGGCTGCCCAGCGCCGGCTGCCGGGCCGGCACGGCGAGCAGGTCGACGGCGAGGGCGACCAGCGCCACGAAGACGGCGGTGAGCGCGACCAGCCCGGCCAGCGGCAGCGCCGGCGTCGCCTGCTCGCGGATCTCCTCGGTGCCGTCGGCGAGCAACCCGGCCAGCTCCCCGACGCTGCCCGGGGTCGGTATCACCCCGGCCCACGCCCCGTCCGGCGCGAAGACGACGGTGAGGGCGGTCAGCACGAGGGCCAGTTGCCCCAGCGGCACCAGCGGTCGCAGCCGGCGGGCGACCGGGTCGGGCAGCCGCGCGGCGCCGGCGCGCAGCGCCACCCCACCCAGCCCCACCGCCACGACGACGAGCAGCACCGGGGGCAGCCACGACGGTGCGGCGAACACCGGCGCCAGCGCCAGGCTGCCCAGCGCGACGGCGGCCGTGGCGGCCAGCGCTGTGCCCGGACGCTCGGCGGGGGTGGGGGACGGCGCGGGCCGGGTCATGCGGGCACCTGCGCGGCCGGGGTGCCGAGGGACCGCCACAGCTGGTCGACACCGGCGTCGGCCCGGGCCAGGGCGACCTGCCAGCCGGCCGCGGCGAGCACCTCGGCGGCCTGCTGCTGCTGGGCGACCACCTGGGCGCGCGCGGCCGGGGCCAGCGGGCGCCGGCCCCGCATCGCGCCGCGGTCCAGCCAGCTCGCCGGGTCGACCAGCACGGCGAGGCGGGTCCCCGGGCCGGACCGCGCCCGGGCCAGCGCCTGCACGTCCTCGGGGCCCAGCAGCCCCAGCAGGGCGATCACCGGACCGGCGTCCCCGGACCGGCGCAGCGCCTGCAGCCCCGGTTGCAGACCGGCGTGCCGGGAGGGGCCCAGGTCGGCCAGCCGGTCGAGCAGCTCGCCCGGCCCCAGCGCGCCGGCGCCGGTCGCCGGGCGGAGCTCGCCGGCCTCGGTGACCACCCGCAGCCCGGCACCGCGGCCGATCAGGTGGCTGCCGATGCTCGCCGCGGCCTCGACCGCCCACTCCAGGGTGTCCGGAGGCGGCGCCGGGTCGCCGGGTGGGCCGGCCACCGCGCCGCCGAGCAGGTGACCGGTCGCCCGGCAGTCCAGCAGCAGCGTCGCCGACGCCCGCCAGGGCCGCTCCTCCAGCCGCACCATCAGCTCGCCGGTGCGGGCGGTGGCCCGCCAGTGCACCATCCGCAGGTCGTCGCCGTGGCGGTACTCACGGGTGCTGACGTCGTCCTCCCCGTGGACGGCGATCGACCGGCGGGCGCCCTCCCCTCCGGTGCCGCCGCCGCCGGAGAGCGGGCCGGCGCCGGACAGCGGGCGCACTCGGGGGACGACGACCAGCGCGGCGGTGTCGGCGCCGGCGGCGCTGCGCAGCACCAGGCCGAAGGGGTCGACCAGCCGCAGCCGCAGCGGGCCGAGCGCGAACCGGCCGCGCCGGGCCCCGTGCACCCGGTACCGCAGCGCGGCGGTGGCGCCGGCGGCCAGCCGCTCGACCACGAAGTGCGGCCGGACGCCGAGCTCGCCGGGCACCTGCTCGTCGAGGAGCCACAGGCCGCCGGGATGCCGGTCGGTGTTGGTCACCTCCAGCAGCACCTCGGCGTCGCTGCCGCGGGGCACCCGGCCGGGGGTGACCGAGCGGCGGGAGGCCAGCCGGAAGCGCTGCCGGGCCACCCCGACGGCGGAGAGCACCGGCAGGGCGAGGACGAAGAGCGCCAGCTGGAGCAGCGTGCGCTCGCCGAGCAGCGCGCCGAGCGCCGCGAGGGTGGCCCCGGCGGCCACCAGGCACCGGCCGCGCAGGGTCAGGGAGGAGACGGCGTCGCTGAGCCGGGTGCGTGCCACCGGATGACCTCGGGAGGCGCCGGGCTCAGCGGCCGCGGGCCGGGACGGTGGCGAGCAGGTCGCTGACCACGCGCTGGGTGTCCCGGCGGGCCATCGCGGCGTCCTGGCTGAGCAGCAGCCGGTGGGCGAGCACCGGCACCGCCATCGCCTGGACGTCGTCGGGGAGCACGTGGTCGCGGCCGGCCAGCGCCGCCGCCGCCCGGGCGGCCCGCAGCAACTGCAGACCGGCCCGCGGCGAGGCGCCCAGCCGCAGGTCGGGGGAGCGGCGGGTGGCCTCCACCAGCGCCACGACGTAGCGGCGCAACGGCTCGGCCACGTGCAGCCGGCTGACGGCGCTGACCAGGGCGCGGATGCCCGCCGCGTCGATGACCGGGGTCAGCTCGCCCAGCGGATCGGTGCTGGAGCGCTCGTCGAGCATCGCCAGCTCCGCGTCCCGGTCGGGGTAGCCCATCGAGACCCGGGCGGTGAACCGGTCGCGCTGCGCCTCGGGGAGGGGGTAGGTGCCCTCCATCTCCAGCGGGTTCTGGGTGGCCACCACCATGAACGGACGGGCCAGCTCGTAGGTGACGCCGTCGACGGTGACCTGCCGCTCCTCCATGCACTCCAGCAGGGCCGACTGGGTCTTGGGCGAGGCGCGGTTGATCTCGTCGGCGACGACGACGTTGGCGAAGACGGCGCCGGGCTTGAACTCGAAGGCCCGGCTCTCCTGGTCGTAGACCGCGACGCCGGTGACGTCGCTGGGCAGCAGGTCCGGGGTGAACTGGATCCGGCGCACGGTGCCGTCGATGGACCGGGCCAGCGCCTTGGCCAGCGTGGTCTTGCCGACGCCGGGGACGTCCTCGATGAGCAGGTGCCCCTCGGCCAGCAGGACGACCAGGGCCAGCCGGACGACGTCGGGCTTGCCCTCCACCACCCGGCTGATCGAGGCGGCGAGCTGCGCACCCGCGGCCGCGATGTCGACGTCGGCGGGGTCGATCCCGGCGGGGTGCGTCCCGGCGCCGTCCGGGGGCGCGCCCAGCACCCCGAGCCCCGCCCCGGCCGCTCGCGGATCCAGCTCCGTGGTGCCCTCCGTCACCCGGCCCACGGTACGTGCGAAAACCCGCCGGTGGGGCGCCCGGCGGGCGGGGGTGCGCCCGGGGGCGCCGGGGCGGCCGGAGCGGCCCGCCGGGGGAGTCCGGTGGAGGGCGGTGGAGCAGAGGGGGCGACACGATGCGGAGTGGTGTCCAGTGGGGGCCAGTGGGTTAATGTGTCGCCGGATGGGGAGGCCGGGACCACGGAAGGGGCCGGCAGAGCCACGGGAGGACAGATGCGGGGGGTGATCCGGTGTTCGTCGGCAGCTACCCCCTGCGCCTCGACGAGAAGGGCCGGCTCGCACTCCCGGTCCGCTACCGCGAGCTGGTGGCCGACGGCATGGTGATCAAGAAGGGCCAGGAGCGCTGCATCTACGGCCTCACCATGGCCCGGGTCGCCGAGCAGAGCGCCGCGCTGAAGGCGATGGCCCCCGCCGACACCAACGCCGCCCGCATGCACGCCCGGATGAGCTTCGGCTCGATGGTCGAGGTGGAGGCGGACAAGACCGGCCGCATCACCATCCCGGCCAGCCTCCGCGAGTACGCCGGCCTGGACCGCGACGTCGTGGTCGTCGGCGTCGACACCCGGTTCGAGATCTGGGACAGCGCCACCTGGGACGCCTACGTGGCCGAGCAGGAAGCCGTCTTCGCCGCCATGGAGAGCGAGGGGATGCCGACCCTCTCCTGAGCCCGTCAGCACCCCACCAGCCCCCACCCCCGACCTGCACCCCCGACGTGCACCACCGACCCACCCACCGGGCCGAGCCGACTTCCCCGCGGCTCGACCCACCGGGTTCCGAGCCGGCTTCCTCCCGGCTCGGGCCCCCGGACAGCGAGCCGACTTCCCCCCGGCTCGACGTCCCGCACCACCCGCCCGCGCCGCCCCAGCAGGGCTCCACCTGGTACCGCTTCCCCGGCGCCAGGCGGGCCCAGCGGGGCGGCGGGCCCGGGTGGACCCCCACCGAGCACCCACCGGGGCTCCACCCCACTCCACCGCCCCCACTGCGCCCCACCCACCCGCCACACCGCCGAGCCCCACCCCCTGAGCCCCACCCCCTGAGCCCCACCGCCGTCCCGTCCCGCCCCGCCCGAGACCACGCGCCCGGAGAGGAGTCCGTCGATGAGCACCACCCCGGACGACCTCCCGGACGGCGCAGCGGCCACCGGCCCGGCCGTGCACGTGCCGGTGCTCCTGCACCGGGTGACCGAGCTCCTCAGCCCGGCCCTGCAGGCCCCCGGTGCGGTGCTGGTCGACTGCACCCTCGGACTGGCCGGCCACTCCCTGGCGCTGCTGCGCGCCCACCCGGAGCTGCGGCTGATCGGCCTGGACCGCGACCCCGACGCCCGCGCCGAGGCCGCGGCGCGGATCGCGGCCGCCGGCTGCGCCGAGCGCGCCACGCTGGTGCCCGCCGTCTTCGACGAGCTGCCCGACGTCCTCGCCGACCTGGGGGTGGACGAGGTCCAGGGCGTCCTGTTCGACCTCGGCGTCTCCTCGCTGCAGCTGGACCGCCCCACCCGCGGGTTCAGCTACTCCACCGACGCCCCGCTGGACATGCGGATGGACCCCGGTGCCCCCCGCACCGCCGCCGACGTGGTCAACACCTACAGCCGCGGCGAGCTGATCCGGGTGCTGAGGGTCTACGGCGAGGAGCGGTTCGCCGGCCGGATCGCCTCCGCCATCGAGCGCGAGCGGGCGCGCGAGCCGTTCACCGGCACCGCCCGGCTGGCCGAGCTGGTCCGCGACGCCATCCCGGCGGCCACCCGGCGGACCGGGGGACACCCGGCCAAGCGGACCTTCCAGGCCCTGCGCATCGAGGTCAACGACGAGCTCGGCGTCCTCACCCGTGCCCTCCCGGCCGCCATCGACGCGCTCGCCGTCGGTGGCCGGGTGGCCGTCATCAGCTTCCACTCCCTCGAGGACCGCATCGTGAAGCAGACCCTCGCCGCCGAGGCGACCGACCGCACCCCGCCCGGGATGCCGGTGCCCATGCCGGAGCACGCGCCGGTGCTCCGCCTGGTCACCCGTGGCGGCGAGGCCCCCGGCGAGGACGAGATCGCGGTCAACCCGCGGGCCGCCTCGGCCCGGGTGCGCGCCGCCGAGCGGGTCCGGAGGGCCGCGTGAGCGCCCCGGCACGGACGACGGCCGGACGGGTCGGCGCGCCGCGTGCCCGCACCGCCACCACCGGGCCGGTCCACGTGCCACGCACCGCACCGACCCGGCGCAGCGGCCCGGTGCCCAGGCCGCAGCTGCGGCTGGTGCCCGGGGACGCCGGGGCCTCCCGCCCCACCCCGCGCCCCTCCCGCACCACGCGCCGACGGCGGGCGCCCTTCGCGCTCCTCGTCGTCGGCCTGCTGGTCGCCACCACGCTGGGTCTGCTCCTGCTCAACACCGCCATCGCCGTCGACTCCCTGGAGGCCACCCGCCAGCGGACGGCGAACGCGGAGCAGGCCCAGGAGGTGGCTCGACTGGAGCAGCGGGTCGTCGCTGCCGACAGTGCAGCCGAGCTGGCCCGCGCCGCCACCGAGGGGGGCCTGGTCCCACCCGGCTCCGCCGGGCACCTCGTGCTCCAGCCCGACGGCACCTCGGTGCTCGTCGGGACCGCCGTCCCCGCGCCCGCCCCCGAGCCCGCCGACCCCGACTCCCCGCAGAACGCCGACTCCCCGCAGAACGCCGACTCCCCGCAGAGCAACCAGACCCCCGGGAACTGATCCGTGCCGCCAGCAGGTCCTCCGCCCCCGTTCCGCCCGGGCACGGCCCGGCGGGCCCCGTCGCGACCCACCGGTCCGGCCGGCCGCGCCGGCGGCCTGCGGCCCCGGCGGGAGGGCGGGCGTCGGGAGCCGCTGGGCCTGGACCAGCGCGACCAGCGCAACCGGTGGGGCCTGGCGTTCCTGGTCACCCTGCTGGTGGTCGTGCTGGCCAAGCTCGTCGTGCTGCAGGGCGTCGACGGCGCGCCCTACGCGCAGGCGGCGGAGAACGACCGGATGAAGGTCTACCCGATCGCCGCCGTCCGCGGGCAGATCACCGATCGCGACGGCCAGCTGCTGGCCTACTCGGTGGACGCCGAACGGGTGGTCGCCGACCCCACGCTGGTCGAGGACCCGGCGCGCACCGCCCTGGCGCTGACCACGCTGCTCGACGTCCCGGCCGCCGAGCTGACCGAGAAGCTCTCCCGGGAGAGCCGGTACGTGGTGCTCGCCGAGCGGGTCTCCACCGAGGTGACCGGCCGGATCCGCGCGCTGGAGGAGCGGCAGGGCCTCTTCTTCGAGGACGACCCGGTGCGGCTCTACCCGGCCGGTGCGGTCGGCGGCCAGGTGGTCGGCTTCGTCGGGCGCGACGGCGCGGGGCTGGCCGGCATCGAGCAGCGCTACGAGGACGTGCTGTCGGGCACCGACGGCGAGGAGCGGATCGAGGTCGACGGCCGGGGCAACCCGATCCCGTCGGGCATCGACGACACCGTGCCCGCCGTCGACGGCAGCAGCGTCGCGCTCACCCTCGACGAGGATCTGCAGTTCGTCGTCCAGCAGCGCCTGGACGTCGCCTGCTCGGACGGCTTCACCACCACCGCCTCGGCCGTGGTGCAGGAGGTGGCCACCGGCGAGGTGGTCGCCATGGCCGGCTGTCCCGGGTACGACCCCGGCTCCTACAACACCACCGACCCCGAGCTGCTGGGCAACCCGGTGGTCTCGGAGGTGTACGAGCCCGGTTCGGTGATGAAGGCGGTCACCCTCGCCGCGGCGGTGGAGGAGGGCAAGGCCCGGGCCGACACGGTGCTCAACGTCAACGGTCACATCCAGGCCGGCGACGTCGTCGTCACCGACGCGCACGACCACGCGCCCATCGACTTCACCGTGACCGGCATCCTGGCCAAGTCCAGCAACGTCGGCACGATCATGCTGGCCCGGGAGGTCGGCGACAGCACGTTCGAGCGCTATCTGCGTGCCTTCGGCATCGGCTCGAAGACGGGGATCGAGCTGCCGGGGGAGAGCGCCGGCATCCTGCAGGACTCCGCGGAGTGGACGGCCAGCCGGGCGGCCAACGTGCCGATCGGCCAGGGCGTGTCGGTGACGACCCTGCAGATGGCGTCGGTGTACCAGACCCTCGCCAACGGCGGGGTGCGCATCCCGCCGCGGCTGGTCGACTCGGTGACCGCCGCCGACGGCACCGTCACCGAGGCGCCGCGGCCGGAGGCGACCCGGGTGGTCAGCGAGGACACCGCCGACCAGCTCACCTACATGCTCGAGGCGGTCGTCGGGCCCGGCGGCACCGCACCGCTGGGTGAGGTCGACGGGTTCCGGGTGGCCGGGAAGACCGGCACGGCCCAGCGGGCCAACCCCGAGTGCGGCTGCTACGCGGGCGGCGGCTACTTCACCACCTTCGTCGGCTACGCCCCCGCCGACGACCCGCAGTACGTCGTGGCCGTGGACCTGGAGCGCCCGACCAGCGACGCCGAGGGCGGTCAGGTCGCCGCGCCGGTCTTCGCCGACGTGATGCGGTACGCGCTCACCGCCGGTGGCGTGGTGCCCTCGGGCACGCCGCGCCCGGACTTCACCCTCTCGGTCCCCTGACCGGCCAGCCGCCGACCGGCCGGGCCCCGGCCGGTCGTCCGGCGGGCACGGACGGCGCGCGACACGGGCAGGGGTGGGCGGCCGGGGCACGGCGCCCGGCGCCGGTAGATTGGCCTGTCGTGACCCCGACCGTCCCCGGCTCGGTGCCCCGGCCCGCGGGGACCCGCCCGCTCCGCCTCACCGAGCTCGCCGACCTCGTCGGGAACCCGGTCCAGGGCGACCCCGGCACCGCCGTCACCGGCGTGACCCACGCCTCGGGCGAGGTCCGCCCCGGCGACCTCTACGCGGCGCTGCCCGGCGCGCGCACCCACGGCGCCCGGTTCGCCGCCGACGCCGCCGAGCGCGGGGCGGCCGCCGTCCTCACCGACCCCGCCGGGGCCGACGACGCCCGGGCGACCGGGCTGCCGGTCTGCGTGGTCGACGGACCCCGGGCGGTGCTGGGCCCGGTCGCCGGCCGGGTGTACGGCCGGCCCAGCGAGCAGCTGAGCGTGCTGGGCATCACCGGCACGAACGGCAAGACGACGACGGCCTACCTGGTCGAGGCCGGGCTGTCCGCGGCCGGCTGGACCAGCGGGCTGATCGGGACGGTGCAGACGCGCACGCGCGGCTCCGGCCCCGACGGGACCCCGACGACCACCACGCTGCCCAGCGCCCGGACCACCCCGGAGGCGCCCGACCTGCACGCCCTGCTGGCGACGATGGTCGAGTCCGGCGTGCGCGCCGTGGTCATGGAGGTCTCCAGCCACGCGCTGTCGCTGGACCGCGTCGGCGGGGTGCGCTTCGCCGCTGCGGGCTTCACCAACCTCTCCCGCGACCACCTCGACCACCACGGCGACATGGAGAGCTACTTCGCCGCCAAGGCGCGGCTGTTCGACGGGCGCGCGGCGGTCGAGGTCGTCGACGTCGACGACCCGTACGGCCGCCGCCTGACCCGCTCCGGCACGGTCACCGTCTCGACCCGGGACGCCGCCACCCAGGAGTACGCCGCCGACTGGTCGGCCACCGACGTCAGCTCCCTGCCGGCCGGGGGCTCCCGGTTCACCCTGCACGGGCCCGGTGGCCGCTCCTGGCCCGCTCGGCTGCGCCTCCCGGGCGCCTTCAACGTGGCCAACGCCGTCCTCGCCGTCGCGCTGCTCGACGCCGTGGGCGTCCCGGTCGAGGCAGCGGTCGCCGGCCTCGCCGAGACCGTGGTGCCCGGCCGGATGGAGCCGGTCGACGCCGGCCAGCAGTTCGTCGCCGTCGTCGACTACGCGCACACCCCGGACGCCGTGACCACCGCGCTGGACGCCCTGCGCGGCGCGACTCCTGGCCGGCTGCTGACCGTGCTGGGCTGCGGCGGTGACCGCGACCCCGGTAAGCGCCCGGCGATGGGCGCGGCCGCGGCAGCCGGCAGCGACGTGCTGGTCATCACCGACGACAACCCGCGCTCGGAGGACCCGGCGGCCATCCGCGCCGCCGTCCGCGCCGGGACCGCCGGCGTGCCGGCGGACCGGCGGGCCGAGGTGCTCGAGGTCGGTGACCGGCGTGAGGCGCTGGCCGCCGCGGTCGCGCTCGCCCGCCCGGGTGACACGCTCCTGGTGGCCGGCAAGGGTCACGAGACCGGGCAGGAGGTGGCAGGGCAGGTGTTCCCCTTCGACGACCGCACCGTGCTGCGCGAGGTGCTCTCCGCGCGGGTGGACGCATGATCCCCCTCACCCTGGCCGAGGTGGCCGCCGCCGTCGGCGGCGAGCTGGCCGGCGCCGGCGCGCCGACCGTCTCCGGTTCGGTGGTCACCGACTCGCGCGCGCTGGCGGCCGGCGACCTGTTCGTCGCGGTGCCGGGGGAGCGGGTGGACGGCGCCGACTACCTGCCGGCCGCGGCGGCGGCCGGCGCGGTCGGTGCGCTGGCCACCCGGGCCGACCCCGCGCTGCCCACCGTCGTCGTCGCCGACCCGGTGACCGCGCTGGGCCGGCTGGCCGCCGAGGTGCACCGCCGGCTGGTCGCCGGTGGGCTGGTCACCGTCGGCATCACCGGCTCCTCGGGGAAGACGTCCACCAAGGACCTGCTCGGCCAGGTGCTCGCTGCCGCCGGCCCCACGGTCAGCCCGCAGGGGTCGTTCAACAACGACATCGGGCTGCCGCTCACCGTCCTCACCGCCGACGCCGCGACCCGTTTCCTGGTGCTGGAGATGGGCGCGCGGGGGCCCGGGCACATCGCCCGGCTCTGCCGGATCGCCCGCCCGCACATCGGGGTGGTGCTCAACGTCGGCTCCGCCCACCTGGGCGAGTTCGGCAGCGCCGAGGTGATCGCCCAGAGCAAGGGCGAGCTGGTCGAGGCGCTGCCCGCCGAGGGCACCGCGGTGCTCAACGACGACGACGCCCGAGTGGCCGGCATGGCGCCGCGCACCGCGGCGACGGTGCTGCGCACCGGGCTCGGCGCCGGGGCCGACGTGCGCGCGGTCGACGTCGCCCTCGACGACTCCGCCCGCGCCCGGTTCACCCTGGTGGCCGCGGGCGAGGAGCACCCGGTGCAGCTGCAGGTCGTCGGTGTGCACCAGGTGGCCAACGCGCTGTCCGCGGCCGGTGCCGCGCTGGCGGCCGGGATGACCCCGGCGGCGGTCGCCGCCGCCCTGTCCGCCGCCGGCCCGCGCAGCCGCTGGCGGATGGAGGTCACCCGCCGCGCCGACGGGGTCACCGTCGTCAACGACGCCTACAACGCCAACCCGGAGTCGATGCGCGCCGCGCTCGCCGCGCTCGCCCAGCTGCCCGGGCGCCGCCGCATCGCGGTGCTCGGCGCGATGGGGGAGCTGGGCCCCGGCGCCGACGCCGAGCACGCCCGGCTGGGCCGGGACGTCGTGCGCGGCGGCGTGGACCTGCTCGTCTCCGTGGGCGACGACGCCATCGGGCTGCACACCGGCGCGCTCGCCGAACGGACGGCGAGCGGCGCTGCCGACTCCGCGGCAGCCCACACACAGGAGGAAGTGGTGCACGTGCCCGACCGGGAGACAGCCCGGCGGTTGCTGGCCGAGGTGCTCGCCCCGGGCGACGTGGTGCTGGTCAAGGCCTCCCGGGCCTACGCCTTGGAGCAGCTGGCCGCCGACGTCCTCGCCGCCGAGGTGCCTGCCGCCGACGTACGCGCCGACCCCGGGGCCGGCGCGTGAAGTCCGTCCTCGTCGCGGCCGCCTTCGGGCTGGTCATCTCGATCCTGCTGACCCCGCTGGCGATCAAGGCGTTCCGCCGGCACGGGTTCGGCCAGGAGATCCGGGACGACGGCCCGCAGAGCCACCTGGCGAAGAAGGGCACCCCGACCATGGGTGGCACCGTCATGGTGCTGGCCACCGTCGGCGGCTACCTGATCGCCCACCTGTTCCTCATCAACCAGCCCGGGCGGGGTGTGACCGCCACCGGGCTGCTGCTGCTGTTCCTGCTCATCGGCCTGGGCACCGTCGGCTTCCTCGACGACTACCTCAAGATCCGGTACCGGCGCAGCCTGGGCCTGAACAAGACCGCCAAGCTGGTCGGGCAGCTGGTGATCGGGGTGACCTTCGCCGTCCTCGCGCTCATCCAGGACGACCAGGGCGCCGCGGTCGCCACCACGGCGGTCTCCTTCGTCCGGGACATCGCGCCACTGACCCTGCCGGCGTTCCTGTTCGTCGCCTTCGCGTACCTGTTCATCGCCGGCTTCTCCAACGCCGTGAACCTCACCGACGGGCTGGACGGGCTGGCCGCCGGCTGCTCGGCGATGGTCTTCGCCAGCTACGTGATCATCTCGTTCTGGCAGTTCGGTCACGACTGCGCCACCGAGCTGGTCGACGGCTGCTACACCGTCCGCGACCCGCTCGACGTCACCCTCGTCGCCGCCGCGGCGATGGGTGCCTGTCTGGGCTTCCTGTGGTGGAACACCTCGCCGGCGCGGATCTTCATGGGCGACACCGGGTCGCTGGCCCTGGGTGGTCTGATGGCCGGGCTGGCGATCGTCACCCGCACCGAGCTGCTGCTGGTGGTGCTGGGCGGGCTGTTCGTCGCGGTGACCCTGTCGGTGGTGATCCAGGTCGGCTTCTTCCGGGCCACCCGGCGCCGGGTCTTCCGGATGGCGCCGCTGCACCACCACTTCGAGCTGGCCGGCTGGGCGGAGAACACCGTCATCGTGCGGTTCTGGCTGGTCACCGGCATGGCGGTGGCCTTCGGCCTGGGGCTGTTCTACGCCGACTGGCTCTCCTTCGCCGGACTGTGAAGGCTGGGCCGGTGACCTCCCCGACCGACTCCTCCCGCGTCCCCGACCGAGTCCCCGACCGAGTCCTGGTCGCCGGCCTCGGCGTCTCCGGTGCGGCCGCCGCCCGGGTGCTGCTGGCCCGCGGCGCGCACGTCGCGCTGACCGACGCCGCCGAGCCCGCGGTGGTGGCGGAACTGGTCGCCGCCGGCGCCCGCTGGCTCGGGCCGCTGACCGAGCCGCCCGAGGACGTCGACCTGGTGGTCACCTCCCCGGGGTGGCGTCCGGACAACCCGCTGCTGCTCGCCGCCGCGGCCCGCGGGCTGGAGGTCGTGGGGGAGCCGGAACTGGCCTGGCGGCTGCGGCTGCCCGGCCCCGACGGTGAGCCCGCGCCCTGGTACGCGGTGACCGGCACCAACGGCAAGACCACCACCGTCACGATGCTGGAGGCGGTGCTGCAGGCCGGCGGGCGGCGCGCGGTCGCCGCCGGCAACGTCGGGCGGCCGCTGGTCGAGGTGGTCACCGCCACCGACGCCGACGGCGCCCCGGCCTACGACGCCCTGGCGGTGGAGCTGTCCAGCTTCCAGCTGCACTGGTCGTCCTCGATCGCGCCGGCCGGGGCCTGCGTGCTCAACGTCGCCGACGACCACGTCGACTGGCACGGCTCGCCGGCCGCCTACCGCGACGCGAAGGCCCGGCTGCTGCTGCACGCCCCGGTCGCGGTCGCCGATGCGGGCGACCCGGTCGCCTCGGCCCTGGTCGCCCGGCACCGGCGCCCGATCACGGTCACCCTCGACGAACCCGCTCGCGGCCAGCTCGGCGTCCGCTCGGGCGCGCTGGTCGACCGCGCGTTCGCCACCGCGCCCGCCGGTGAGGTGCTCGCCGGGCTGGACACCCTGCAGGTCCGCGGACCGCACAACACGGTGAACGCGCTGGCCGCGGCCGCGCTGGCCCGGGTGGCCGGCATCGCACCGGCCGACATCGCCCGGGGCCTGGCCGGTTTCCGCGGTGGCGCCCACCGCACCGTGCTGGTCGGCACCGTCGACGGCGTGGACTTCGTCGATGACAGCAAGGCCACCAACCCGCACGCCGCCGCCGCCTCGCTGGCCGCCTACCCGCGGGTGGTCTGGATCGCCGGGGGGCTGCTCAAGGGCGCCGACGTCGACCCGCTGGTCGCCGCGGTCGCCCCGCGGCTGGCCGGGGTGGTGCTGCTGGGCCGGGACCGGGAGCAGTTCGCCCGGTCTCTCGCGCGACACGCCCCGGCGGTCCCGCGCACCGTGGTCCCCAGCGGCGACGATGGGGCGGTGGTGACCGATGGGGGCCGTGTGACGTACGGCGACGAGGTGATGCGTCAGGTGGTGGCGGCCGCGGTGCGGCTGGCCGGCCCCGGCGACACGGTGCTGCTCGCCCCGGCCGCCGCTTCGATGGACGTGTTCACCGACTACGCGCACCGGGGTCGCGCCTTCGCCGACGCGGTCCGCGCGCTGGTCTGAGGGCAGTGCGACCGTGAGCGGCCGATGACCGCGACCACCCGCGAAGGCGGCCCGCGCGCCGACCCCACCGGTGACCGGCGCCCCGGCGACCGGACCGAGGACGACCGGCCGGCCGGCGGGGTCCGCTGGCGGCTGCGCGGCCCGGCCTGGCTCGAGGGGCCGATGACCAGTTCGCACCTGGTCCTCGGCTCGGCCGGCATGCTGCTGGCCATCGGCCTGGTCATGGTGTTCTCCGCCTCCGCGATCGAGGCGGCCACCTCCGGTCAGCCCGCCTGGCTGCCCGGCGTCCGGCAGCTGGTCTTCGCCCTGATCGGCCTGGCCGGGATGCTCGTGGCGATGCGGCTGCCGGTCGGGCGCATCCGGCAGTGGTCCGGCCGCGGCATGCTGCTGGTCTTCTTCCTCCTGCTGATCGTGCTGATCCCCGGCATCGGCCTGGAGCTCAACGGGTCCCGGGCCTGGATCGACCTCAAGGTCACCAACTTCCAGCCCTCGGAGCTGGCCAAGCTGGTCTTCGCGCTCTGGGGCGCGCACGTCATCGCCGTGCGCGAGCGGTACCTGACGACCCGCTCGCTGCTGGTGCCGGTCATCCCGGTCTTCCTCCTCATGTGCCTGCTGCTGCTCGCCGAGCCGGACATGGGCGCCGTGGTCAGCCTGGGCCTGGTCGTCGCCGGGTTGATGTGGGCCGGCGGGCTATCCCGCCGGTACATCGTCGGCTCCGTCGGGGTGGTCGCCGCGCTGGTCGCGGTGATGGTCGCGGTGGCGCCCTACCGGATGGCCCGGGTCACCTCGTTCCTCGACCCCTTCGCCGACCCGCTGGGCAACGGCATGCAGGCGATCCGCGGCTTCTACGCGCTGGCCACCGGCGGGGTGTGGGGCGTCGGGCTGGGCAACAGCGCGATGAAGTGGAACCTGCTGCCGCACGCGGAGTCCGACTACATCTTCGCCATCATCGGGGAGGAGCTGGGCTTCCTCGGCTGCCTGGTGGTGGTCGGCCTCTACGGGCTGCTCGCCTACGCGGGCTTCCGGATCGCCCGTCGCAGCACCGACCGGTTCGTCCAGCTGGCCAGCGTCGCGATCACCTTCTGGCTGATCGGGCAGGCCACGATGAACATGGGCTACGTGGTCGGGCTGCTGCCGGTCACCGGTGTCACGCTCCCGCTCATCTCGGCCGGCGGCACCTCGCTGGTGCTCACCCTCTTCGTCATCGGGCTGCTCGCCCGCTTCGCCCGGTCCGAGCCGGCCGCGATCGCCCACCAGCGCGCCAGCCGCCGCGGCTGGGCGGCCCGGCTGCTGCTCCCGATCCCGGCCGCCCCGGTCGACCCGCCCCCGTCCCGCCGGCGCCGGGCTGCCCGCCGGGGTCCCGGGCCCGAGTCGGTGGCCGACGCCGGTCGGCGGCGCCAGGGCCGCACGGTGACCCGGGTGCCGGGGCTGCGCACGCAGGAGCAGGAGGCCGTGCGGGCCGCCCCCCGGGGGCCGCGCGGCGCTGCCCCGCCGCCGTGGGCCGGCGCCCCGGACGCGCGCCCGAACGTGGTCCAACGGCAGACTGGGCGGGGCCGGCAGCCCGCCGGTGACCGCCCGACCGACCGCGGCCGCACCCCGGCCGTGCCCGCTCCCGTCGACCCCCGCGACCGCCGTGCCGCGGGGGCGGCTCCCGGGGCGCGGGGCCGGTCGGTCCCACGGTCCCGCCCGAGAACGGAACGGCCAGGACGCCCGCAGTGACCCAGCCCCACCCCGCCCCCGGCCCCGCCGGGGTGCCCTCCGGCGTCCACGTGGTGCTCGCCGGAGGCGGCACCGGCGGCCACATCGAGCCGATGCTCGCCCTCGCCGACGCGCTCACCCGGCGCACGTCCGCACCCGGTGGCGCCCCGCGGGTCACCTGCCTGGGCACCGCCCGCGGCATGGAGACCCGGCTGGTCCCGGCCCGCGGCTACGACCTGCGCCTCATCCCGCCGGTGCCGCTGCCCCGCAAGCCGACCGTCGACCTGCTCCGCGTGCCCGGACGGGTGCGCCGCGCCGTGGGGGAGACCCGCGCGCTGCTCACCGACCTCGGCGCCGACGTCGTCGTCGGGTTCGGCGGGTACGTCGCGCTGCCCGCCTACCTGGGCGCCCGGCGGGCGGGCATCCCGGTGGTGGTGCACGAGCAGAACGCGCTGCCCGGCCTGGCCAACCGGGTCGGGGCCCGGCTGGCCGCCCGGGTCGCGGTCACCGTCCCCGGCACGCCGTTGCGCGGTGGGGAGCACGTCGGGATGCCGCTGCGCACCTCGATCAGCGGGCTGGACCGGACGGCGCGGCGCGCCGAGGCGCGGGCCACCTTCGGCCTCGACCCCGACCGCCCCACCCTGCTGGTCTTCGGCGGCTCCCAGGGGGCGGCCTCGCTGAACCGGGCCGCGGTGTCCGCCGCCGACGCGCTCACCGCCGCGGGTGTGCAGGTGCTGCACGCGCGGGGGCCGAAGAACACCGACGTCGCGGTGCCCGCCCGGCCGGCCGGTGCCGCGCCCTACGTCGTCGTCGACTACCTGGACCGGATGGACCTCGCCTACGCTGCGGCCGACCTGGCGCTGTGCCGCTCGGGCGCGGTGACCGTCGCCGAGCTGTCCGCGGTCGGGCTGCCCGCGGCGTTCGTGCCGCTGCCGATCGGCAACGGCGAGCAGCGGCTGAACGCGCTGCCGGTGGTCGAGGCCGGCGGTGGGCTGCTGGTGGCCGACGCGGACCTGACGCCGGAGTGGATCGCCGCGGAGCTGGTGCCGTTGCTCACCGACCCGGCACGGTTGTCCGCGCTGGCCGGGCACGCCGCCGCGGCGGGAGCCCGGGACGCGGACGAGAGACTGGCCGACATGGTGCTGGGAGTGGTGGGAAGTGAGCGCTGCGATGGCGACGGGTGAGCGAGCATCGCGGGGAGCGCCAGCGACCGAGGAGCGGAACGAGCCCGGAGTGGAGCGATGAGCGCAGCGGACGTCGCCGCCTGGCGGGAGCCGATCCCGGCGCTGGACGACCTCGGGGCGGTGCACTTCATCGGCATCGGCGGTGCCGGCATGAGCGGGATCGCCCGGATCATGCTGGCCCGGGGCCTGCGGGTCTCCGGCAGCGACCGCCGCGACTCCCCGGCGCTGCGCGCGCTGGCAGCCCTGGGCGCCCGGGTCGAGGTCGGCCACGACGCGGCCCACCTCGGCGACGCCGCCACGGTCGTCGTCTCCACCGCCATCCGGGCGGAGAACCCCGAGCTGGTCGCCGCCCGCGAGCGGGGCCTGCGGGTCGTGCCCCGCGCGGTGGCGCTGGCCGCGGTGATGGCCGGCCGGCGGAGCGTCGCGGTCGCCGGCACGCACGGCAAGACGTCGACGACGTCGATGCTGACCGTGGCGGTGCAGGCCTGCGGCGTCGACGCGTCCTTCGCCATCGGCGGCACGCTCAACGAGTCCGGCTCCAACGCGCACGCGGGGGAGGGCGACGTGTTCGTCGCCGAGGCCGACGAGAGCGACCGCTCCTTCCTGCTCCTGGCCCCCCGCGCGGCGATCGTGACCAACGTCGAGGCCGACCACCTGGACAACTACGGCGACCTGGCCGCCGTCGAGGCCGCCTTCGACACCTTCGTGCAGACCGTGCCCGCTGACGGGTTCCTGGTGCTCTGCGCCGACGACCCGGGCGCCGCCCGGCTCGCCGGGGTCGGGGCGCCGGCCCGGGTGCGCACCTACGGCCAGGGCGACGACGCGGACCTGCGCCTCGCCGACGTGCGGGTCGGGCCCGACGGCACCCGTTACACCGCCGTCCTGGACGGCCGGGTGCTCGGGGAGGTGCACCTCCAGCTGCCGGGTGAGCACATGGCGCTCAACAGCGCGGCGGCGCTGCTGACCGGGCTGGAGCTGGGCCTCCCCGCCGCCGGGCTGATCGGCGGCCTGGGCCGGTTCGGCGGTGTGCACCGCCGGTTCGAGCTGAAGGGCACCGCAGCCGGCGTGCGGGTCTACGACGACTACGCCCACCACCCCACCGAGGTGGCGGCCCAGCTGCGCGCCGCCCGGGCGGTGACCGGGTCCGGCCGTCTGCTGGTGCTCTTCCAGCCGCACCTGTACAGCCGCACCGCGGAGTTCGCCGTCGGCTTCGGGACGGCGCTGGGGCTGGCCGACGAGGTGGTCGTGATGGACATCTACGGCGCCCGCGAGGACCCGGTGCCCGGGGTGACCGGTGCGCTGGTCGCCCAGGCGGTGCCCCTGCCGGCCGGTCGGGTGGCGTTCGAGCCGTCGTGGTCGGCGGCCGCGCCGGCGATGGCCGCCCGGGCCCGCCCCGGCGACCTGGTGGTCACCATGGGCGCCGGGGACGTCTCCATGGTCGGCCCGGAGATCCTGGCCGCGATCGCCGAGCCGGAGCCGGGGACCGAGGGGATCGCCGCGCCGGTGGCCCCCCGGTGAACCGCACGGGGTCGACCACGCGGGACCGGGCCCGGTCGGTCCGGCGCGGGGCGGCCCCGGGGCGGGGGGCGAGCTCGGTCACGCCGTTGCGTCCCCGGCGCCGGTCGCGCGGGCCGGCCCGGTCCAGGCGCCGCCTGGTGGCCGCCGCAGCCGTGGCCACGGGCCTGGTCGCCGCGGTCGCCTGGCTGCTCCTCGGCTCGCCGGTGCTGGCCGTGCAGGAGGTCCGCGTCGACGGTGCGGTCACCCTCTCGCCCGAGCAGGTCGTCGCCAGTGCCGGGATCGCCGAGGGCACCCCGCTGGTCCGGGTCGACACCGCCGGCGCCGCCGAGCGGGTCGGCCGGCTGCCGCCGGTCGCCTCGGTCGAGGTCACCCGCGGCTGGCCGGACACGGTGGTGGTCACCGTGGTCGAGCGACGCCCGGTCGCGGTCGTCTCCGACGCCGGTCGCCGCCAGCTGATGGACGCCACCGGCGTCGTGTTCGACACCATCACCGGACCGGTGCCCGACGGGGTCGTCCCGCTCGACGTCCGCGATCCGGGCCCGGACGACGCCGCCACCACCGCCGCGCTGGGCGCGCTCACCGCGCTCCCGGATGACGTGCGTGGTCAGGTCACCGCGGTCTCCGCGACCGGTCCGGACGACGTCACCCTCACCCTGACCGACGGGCGGGCGGTGCTGTGGGGCAGCGCCGCCCGGACCGAGCGCAAGGCCGAGGTGCTCGACGCGCTGCTGGAGCAGATCGACGCCGGGAGTCTCGACCCCGCCGACACCCTCGACGTGAGCACGCCCGACGCCGTCGTCCTGCGCTGAGCCGGCGCGTCGCCGTCGGCGGGAGCTGGACGGAACCGGGTCCGGTCGTCCACCTGCGGGCGACGCGCCGCGCGCAGCGACACGCCCGGGCCAGAAAATGTCCAGGGGGGTTCCCGGACGTGGCGCACCGATGGGCGACCGGGTCGTCTGCACCTGGACATGAGACGTGCTGGGCGCGGGTCGTCACAGCGAGTGAGGCAAATGTGACCGACGGGTCGACCGAGGTTCGTGAGGTGGTGCCCGTGGGACACGCCGAGCCCGGAGGGGTGCTTGCTGGGGCACTGGGGGGCACCTAACTTCGTCCCCAACGCCCGAGTTGACATAACTATAAGGCTCTACATGAGGATGAGGGTTCAGTTGGGGAGCGCGGCATGACACCTCCGCACAACTACCTCGCGGTCATCAAGGTCGTCGGCATCGGCGGCGGCGGGGTGAACGCGGTCAACAGGATGATCGAGGTCGGCCTCAAGGGGGTCGAGTTCATCGCCATCAACACCGATGCGCAGGCGCTGCTGATGAGCGACGCCGACGTCAAGCTCGACGTCGGCCGCGAGCTCACCCGCGGGCTCGGCGCAGGCGCCCAGCCCGACGTCGGCCGGCAGGCCGCCGAGGACCACCGCGAGGAGATCGAAGAGGTGCTCAAGGGCGCCGACATGGTCTTCGTGACGGCAGGCGAGGGTGGTGGCACGGGCACCGGGGGCGCCCCGGTGGTCGCCTCGATCGCCCGCAAGCTCGGTGCCCTGACCATCGGTGTGGTCACCCGTCCGTTCTCCTTCGAGGGGAAGCGGCGCGCGGTCCAGGCCGAGTCGGGGATCGAGGAGCTGCGCAACGAGTGCGACACGCTCATCGTCATCCCGAACGACCGGCTGCTGCAGCTGGGCGACCGGAACGTCAGCGTGATGGACGCCTTCCGCACCGCCGACCAGGTGCTGCTGTCCGGTGTGCAGGGGATCACCGACCTGATCACCACGCCCGGCCTGATCAACCTGGACTTCGCCGACGTCAAGTCGGTCATGTCCGGAGCAGGCTCGGCGCTGATGGGCATCGGCAGCGCACGGGGCGACAACCGCGCTCTGCTCGCCGCCGAGCAGGCGATCGCCAGCCCGCTGCTGGAGGCCTCGATGGAGGGCGCCCACGGTGTCCTGCTGTCGATCTCCGGTGGGTCGGACCTGGGCCTGTTCGAGATCAACGAGGCGGCGTCGCTGGTCAGTGACGCCGCGCACCCGGACGCCAACATCATCTTCGGGGCGGTCATCGACGACGCCCTCGGCGACGAGGTCCGGGTCACCGTGATCGCGGCGGGCTTCGACGGGGGCAAGCCGGGCAACCGCAAGGACGTCCCAGCGGCCACCGCCGCCCCGGCGTCCTCCCGGCCGGCCGTACCGGCGCAGACCGGCGAACGTGCGGCCGGGCAGGTCTCCACGCCCCCGGCGCAGGCGGTCCCCGTCCCCCCGGCCCAGGCCACCCCTGCGCCGTCGGCCGCCGCGCCCCGGCCCGGCCAGCCGGGCGCCGCCCCGGCCGGTGGCGGGATCACCGTCCCGCCGCTGCCGCCGATGCAGGGCTCGACGGGCGGCAAGAGCCGTCCGCTGGCCACGGACGACTTCGAGGAGGAGCTCGACATCCCCGAGTTCCTCCGCAGCCAGTGAACGGACCCCCCTGCCCCCCGGGCCTCGCAGGCTCGCCCCGGGTCCCTGCAGGGGGCCGCTCCAGCACGTCACCACGCTCGTGGCGGGCCCCTGCACGCGGGCCGTTCCAGCCCGCTGCGGAGGCTCGCCCCGGGTCCCTGCAGTGAGGCCGTTCCATTGAGTCACGAGCCGGCCGCCCGGCCGGCGGTGCGCACCCGACGGGTGGTCACCGACCGGCGGGGCGGCCGTTCCGCGTCGCCCTGGGACTCCTTCAACCTCGGCAGCCACGTCGGTGACGACCCGGCCGACGTCGCGGCCAACCGGCAGCGGCTGGCCGACGGCATCGGGGTGCCCGGGAGGCAGCTGGTCTGGATGACCCAGGTGCACGGCACCGGGGTCGCGATCGTCGAGGACGCCGAGGAGAACCCGGTGGCCGACGTCGACGCGCTCGTCACCGCCACGCCGGGGCTGGTGCTGTGCGTCCTCGTCGCCGACTGCGTTCCGGTGCTGCTGGCCGACCCGGTCGCCGGGGTGGTCGCCGCGGTGCACGCCGGGCGCGAGGGGGTCCGGCGGGGTGTGGTGCCGGCGGCGCTGGCGGCGATGACCCGCCTCGGTGCCCACGCGGCCGACGTCGAGGCGCTCCTCGGTCCGGCCGTCTGCGGGGCGGACTACGAGGTGCCGGCGGCGATGCAGGCCGAGGTGGCCCGGGTCGCACCGGCCAGTGCGGTGCGCACCCGCGCCGGCACCCCCGGGCTGGACCTGCGGGCCGGCATCGCCGGGGTGCTGCGTGACGCGGGCGTCGGCCAGGTCGTCCACGACCCCCGGTGCACGGTGGAGGACCGCGCCCTCTTCTCCCACCGCCGCGAGGGCGTCACCGGTCGGCAGGCGGGCCTGGTCTGGCTGGACCCGTCGCTGGGGCAGGGGTGACCGACGCGGACCGGCTGAGCGACAACCTCGGCGCGGTCCGGCGGCGGATCGACGGCGCCGCCCGGGCCGCCGGGCGCGACCCGGCCGAGGTCCGGCTGCTCGCGGTGAGCAAGACCTGGCCGGCCGAGGACGTCCGGGCACTCGCGGCCCTGGGGCAGCGCGACTTCGCCGAGAACCGGGTGCAGGAGCTGCTCAGCAAGGCCGGTGGGCTCGCTGACGACCCGGCGGTCCCGGCGCTGCGGTGGCACCTGGTCGGGCAGCTGCAGCGGAACAAGGCGGCGGCGGCGGCCCGGCTGGGGGCGACGGTCCACTCGGTCGACCGGGCGTCGCTGGTCGATGCGCTGGCGCGGGCCGCCGAGCGGTCCGACCGGGTGCTCGACGTGCTGGTGCAGGTCGACCTGGGCGGCCCTGCGGGGGAGCTCGGCGCCCGCGGCGGGGCTGCCGTCCCCGAGGTGCCCGGGCTCGCCGACGCGGTCGCCGCCGAGCCCGCGCTGCGCCTGCGCGGGCTCATGGCGGTGGCCCCGCGGGGAGTCGATCCGGCCCCGGCGTTCGCCCGACTGGCCGAGCTCGCCGTCCGCGTGCGGCACGACCATCCTGGTGCCACGGAGCTCTCGGCGGGCATGAGCCAGGACCTGGAGGCGGCTGTGGCAGCTGGGGCCACCGTGGTGCGTGTCGGTACCGCGTTGTTCGGTGCTCGCCCCCTAGCCTCCGATCGGAGTGGTGCCGAGGGACCCGTGCGATCTCCCGAGTCACACCAGCCCCAGCCGCACCACCGCACCACCTGACGACATCACCACCTGAAGACATCACCACCCGAAGACATCACCGCACCAGCGCGCGAGTCGCCCAGCGCACGAGACCAGAGGGAGACGCCGGATGGCCGGAGCCATGAGGAGGATGGGGGTCTACCTCGGCCTCGTCGAGGACGACGACACCCGTGGCGGTTACGACCGCTATGCCGCCCGGCAGTCGGACTACGACCGCGACGAGCGGCGCTACGACCGCTACGGCGCCCGCGATGAGGTCGGCTACGACGCCGAGGCCCGGTTCGCCGACGACGCCTACCCCGCCGGGGACTACGGTTACGAGCCGGAGTACGCCGACGACTACACAGCCGAGGAGCCGTTCGAGCCGGCGGCCGAGGCCGCTCCCGAGCCCGCGGTCTCGCTGGGGCGTCGCCCGGCCGCCCGGCCGCTGAACCTCGCCGGGTCCTCCGGTTCCACGAGCGCCTCCTCGCGACTGGTCGGTGGCGCCGGCCTCACCTCGGCCGGCGCCTCGCTGGCCTCGGCCGGGTCCGGGCGCGGCGGCGGCATCTCGGCCGGCGGCGGGGCCGCGGGCTCTGCCGGGCTGGCCATGCGCGAGCCGGCGGCCGCCCCGGTGCTGGCACCCGCGCCCGAGCCTGCCCCGAAGCCGGACTCCTACCGGATCACCACCGTGCACCCGGCCTCCTATAACGAGGCGCGGACGATCGGTGAGCGGTTCCGCGACGGCATGCCGGTGATCATGAACCTCACCGACATGGAGCACGCCGACGCGAAGCGACTGGTGGACTTCGCCATCGGCCTGACGTTCGGGCTGCACGGTAGTATCGAGCGCGTCACGGCCAAGGTGTTCCTGCTCAGTCCGCAGGACGTCGACGTGACCGCGGAGGACAAGGCCCGGATCCGTGAGGGCGGGTTCTTCAACCAGTCCTGACCAGTCCACCCCGTGACCTCGCGGCCACGTGGTGACCCGAACGAGCGAGGACCGTGTCACTTCTCCTGCAGATCGTCTCGTCGATCCTGCTCGTCTTCCTGATCCTGCTGTTCGCCCGGTTCGTCGTGGACTGGGTGATGGTGCTGTCGCGCAGCTGGCGCCCGCAGGGTGCGGTGGCGGCCGGGCTCGAGGTCGTCTACGCCGCCACCGACCCGCCGCTGAAGGCGGTGCGCAAGGTGATCCCGCCGCTGAACCTGGGGTCCATCCGGCTGGACCTCGGGTTTATGGTGCTGCTGATCGCGGTGATCGTGCTGCGCAGCGTGATCCAGAGCCTGGCCTACTCCGCCGCATGACCCGATCCACCGAGCCGGGGAGGGGCGCGGGCCGCAGGCGGTCCGCCGCCGGTTCGCACCCGTCCTCGTTCCGCCCGTCCGACCTGAGGTGAGCCGTATGCCACTGACTCCCGCCGACGTGCACAACGTCGTCTTCAAGAAGCCGCCGATCGGCAAGCGTGGCTACGACGAGGACGAGGTCGACGCCTTCCTCGACGTCGTCGAGGCCGAGCTGGCCCGCCTGATCGAGGAGAACAACGACCTCCGCGCCTCGGGTGGGTCGTCGGCCCGGTCGGAGGAGCGCGTCGAGTCCGCACCGATGACCGTCACCGCGCCGCCGCCCCCGCCGCAGGCGACCCCGCAGTCGCGGGAGGACGAGGCGATGCGGGCGTCCCGGATGCTCGCGCTGGCCACCGAGACGGCCGAACGACACGTCAACGAGGCCAAGGCGCAGGCCGACCAGATGGTCAGCAGCGCCAAGAGCACCAGCGACCGCATGCTGACCGAGGCCCGCACCAAGAGCGAGCAGATGGTCGGCGAGGCCAAGCAGCGCGCCGATGCCATGCTCGGCGACGCCCGCACCCGGGCCGACACGATGGAGCGCGAGGCCCGCGCCAAGGCCACGGCCCTCCAGCAGGACGCGGAGCGCAAGCACGTCGAGGCGATGGGCTCGCTGGAGGAGAAGCGCGCGAGCCTGGAGCGCAAGGTCGACGAGCTGCGCACCTTCGAGCGCGAGTACCGCACCCGGCTGCGTTCCTATCTGGAGTCGCACCTGCGCGACCTGGACAGCCGCGGCTCGGCCGAGCCGTCGTCCAACAGCCGGCAGAACCAGCACGTCAGCGCCTGAAGAAGGACCACCCTTCCCCCCACGCTTCGCACGCTCGGCGCGGGCCCCTGGAGGGTGGCCGACAGAGCCCCTCCGGACTCCGGTCCGGAGGGGCTCTGTCGTCGTCGGGGTCGTGTCGTCCCGTCGTGGGCCCGCGGCGGCCGGTGCCGGATAGCATCCGGACGTGGTCCTCATCGCGGCGCTGCTGGTCCTGATCGCCGTCGGTCTGCTCGTCACCGGGGTCGTGCAGGGCGAGCCGGTGCTGCAGTGGAGCTCCTTCGCGGTGAGCGCCCTGGCCACCGTGCTGATCGGGATCGGGGCGTTGCGCCGCCGTACCGGCACCGCGGCGGACGACGCCGACGAGCCGGCCGACCGTGGCCCGGCCGGCGCTGCCGGCCCTCCGCCGGACGCCGGACAGCCCGCCACGCTCCCGCCCCGGCTGGGCAGCTCGCTGGCCGGCAGCTCCTTGGCCGGCCTGGCCAGGCCTGGGGACGACGAGGGCGTGCGGCGCGTGTCCCCGCCACCGGTACCGCCCAGCTCCCCGATGCTGCCCCGGGCCGGCGGACCGCCGAGCGAGGGGAACGGCGGACGGCCTCCCGCCGCCGAGCCGGCCGCGGCGGGGGGCGAACCGCCCCCGGAGGACGTCGAGTTCTCCGACCTGCTGCTGATCATGGACCTGACCGACGAGGTGCTCGTCGTCGACGAGCGCCCGCGCTACCACGTGGCGGGCTGCCCCCGGCTGGCCGGCGTGGCGACGATCCCGATCCCGATGCTGCAGGCACGGACCGACGGGTTCACCCCGTGCGGAGTCTGCACGCCGGACCGGGCGATGGCCCAACGGGAGCGGGCCCGCCGGGGCTAGGAGCCCCGGCGGTCAGGCCCCGTCCCGAAGCTCGTGCCGAGCGTGCGAGGCACGAGGAGGACGGGGCCTCTCCTTCAGGCCTTGGCGATCCAGAACCGCGAGCCGGCCGGGCCCTCGAGGCCCGGGCCGGTGCCGGGGACCTGCGGGTGCACCGCGGTGGCCAGCACCTCGCCGGCCCAGGTGCCACCGGACTCGGCCAGCGCCTCGGCCAGGCCGTCCTCGCCGGTCCACCAGACCTCGATCCGGTCGCTGACGGCCAGGCCGCTGGACTTGCGGGCCTCCTGCACCAGCCGGACCACCTCGCGGACCAGCCCGGCCCGCTCCAGCTCGGGGGTCAGCGTGAGGTCGAGGGCGACGGTGAGCCCGCCGGCCGCCGCGACCGTCCACCCCTCCCGCGGGGTCTCGGTGACCACCAGGTCGCCGTCCTCGAGGGCCACCTCGGCGCCGTCGACCGGGACGGTGGCGGTGCCGGCGCGGTAGGCGGCGACGAGATGGGCGGCGTCGGCCGCGGCGACCGCCTGCGCCACCGCCTGCACCTGCTTGCCCAGCCGGCGTCCGACGGCGCGGAAGTCGACCTTCACCGAGACGTCGACCAGCTCGCTGCCGACGGCGCCGGAGAGCTCCACGACGTCGACGACGTTGAGCTCCTCGGCCACCTCGGCCACGAGGTCCGGCGGCAGCTGCGACCAGCCGGGCGCGGAGACGAGCGCCCGCGCCAGCGGCTGGCGGGTGCGGACCTTCGACGACGTCCGCGCCGACCGGCCGAGCTCGACCAGCCGACGCACCAGGGCCACCTGCTCGACGAGGGCGTCGTCACGCGCATCGGCGTCGACCGCCGGCCAGGAGGCCAGGTGCACCGAGTCCGGCGCGGCGTCCTGCCCCGGGCCGTCGACCCGGCCGGGCAGGACGGCGCTGCGCCACACCCGCTCGGTGATGAACGGGGTGAAGGGCGCCATCAGCCGGGTCAGCCCGTCGAGCACCTCGTGCAGCGTGCCCAGCGCGGCCGGGTCGCCGTCCCAGAACCGCCGGCGGCTGCGCCGCACGTACCAGTTGGACAGGTCGTCGACGAACTCGGCGATCAGCCGGCCGGCGGTCTGGGTGTCGAACTGCTCCAGGGCGTCGGTCACGCCGGCGGTCACCGAGGCCAGCTCGGCGAGCGCCCAGCGGTCCAGCAGCGGCCGCTCCGCCCGCGGGGGAGCGGGGCTGGCGGCCGGGTCCCAGCCGTTGGTCTCGGCGTAGAGGGTGAAGAAGCTCGCGGTGTTCCAGTACGTGAGCAGGACCTTGCGGACCACCTCGGACAGCGTCTCGTGGCCGACCCGGCGGGCCGACCACGGGGAGCCGCCGGCGAGCATGAACCAGCGGACGGCGTCCGCGCCGTGCCGGTCCATCAGCGGCATCGGCTCGAGGATGTTGCCCAGGTGCTTGCTCATCTTCCGGCCGTCCTCGGCCAGGATGTGGCCCAGGCACAGCACGTTCTCGTACGAGCTCTGCTCGAACACCAGCGTGCCCACGGCCATCAGCGTGTAGAACCAGCCGCGGGTCTGGTCGATCGCCTCGGCGATGAACTGCGCCGGGTAGGCCGCCTCGAACTCCGCCTGGTTGCGGTGCGGGGCGCCCCACTGGGCGAACGGCATGGAGCCGGAGTCGTACCAGGCGTCGATCACCTGGCGGACCCGCCGGTAGGTGCCCTCTTCGCCGGGCACGGTGAACGTCACCTCGTCGATGAACGGCCGGTGCGGGTCCAGGTCCGAGAGGTCCCGGCCGGTGAGCTCGGAGAGCTCGGCCAGCGAGCCGACGGCGATCATCCGGGTGGGGTCGGCGTCGTTGCGCCAGATCGGCAGGGGAGTGCCCCAGTACCGGTCGCGCGACAGCGCCCAGTCGACGTTGTTGCGCAGCCAGTCGCCGTACCGGCCCCACTGGATGTTCTCCGGGTGCCAGTTGGTCCGCTCGTTCTGCGCCAGCAGCTGGTCCTTGACCTGGCTGGTGCGGATGTACCAGGACGGCTGCGCGTAGTACATCAGCGGCGTGTGGCAACGCCAGCAGTGCGGATAGCTGTGCTCGTAGCGCAGCTCCCGGAACAGCACCCCGCGGTCGCTGAGGTCCTGCACGAGCGTCGGGTCGGCGGCCTTGAAGAAGCGCCCGCCGACCAGCGGCACCTCGGCCGTGAAGTGGCCCGTCGGGTCGATGGGGTTGACGACCGGCAGGCCGTACCCGCGGCACACCGCGAAGTCCTCGGCGCCGAAGGCGGGGGACTGGTGCACCAGCCCGGTGCCGTCGTCGACGGTGACGTAGTCGGCGAGCACGACGTAGTGGGTGTCGACGCCGTCCGGGAAGTCGACCAGCTCGAACGGACGCTGGTAGTGCACCCGCTCCCAGTCGCGCCCGGTGGTGCGCGCCAGCACCTCGGCGTCCTCCCCGAGGACCGCGGTGAGCAGCGGCTCGGCGACGACGAACGTGCCGGCGTCCGTGCGTGCCACCACGTAGGTGACGTCGGGGTGCACGGCGACCGCGGTGTTGGACGGCAGCGTCCACGGGGTCGTCGTCCAGACCAGCAGGTCGGCCCGGCCGGCCCATTCGCCGTCGGTGACCGGCAGCCGCACGTAGACCGACGGGTCGACCAGCGTCTCGTAGCCCTGGGCCACCTCGTGGTCGCTCAACCCGGTGCCGCAGCGCGGGCAGTACGGGGCCACGCGGTGGTCCTCCACCAGCAGGCCCTTGCCGAAGACCTGCTTGAGCGACCACCAGACGCTCTCGATGTAGCTGGCGTCCATCGTCCGGTAGGCGGTCGACATGTCGACCCAGTAGCCCATCCGGTTGGTCAGCTCGACGAATGCGTCGACGTGCCGCTCGACGGACTCCCGGCACTTCGCGTTGAACTCGGCGATGCCGAACCGCTCGATGTCGGGCTTGCCGGCGAAGCCCAGCTCCTGCTCGACGGCGATCTCCACCGGCAGGCCGTGGCAGTCCCAGCCGGCGCGCCGGGGCACCGAGTAGCCCTGCATCGTCTTGAACCGGGGGAAGACGTCCTTGAACGCTCGCGCCTCGATGTGGTGCGTGCCCGGCCGGCCGTTCGCCGTCGGCGGCCCCTCGTAGAAGACCCAGGACGGCGAGCCCGCCCTGTTCTCCATCGACCGGGCGAAGACCTTGTCGGCCTCCCACTGCTCGAGGACCTCGTGCTCGAGGGCCGGCAGGTCGACCTGCGGGGGAAGGGCCCGGTAGGGCCCGGAAGGCGCACTCACGGCACCAGTGTCTCAGCTCCGGGACCCGCTCCTGCGACAGCGGCTGCACGGGCCGGTGCCCGCGGTACGGAACACTCACCCCGTGGGGGCGCACCGATGAACACGACAGTCACGGTCGCCCTGGCCGTCGGCGCCCTGGTGGTGCTGGTCGCGGCCGTCGCCCTGCGCCTGGCCGACCGCGTCGGCCTGCCCTCGCTGCTGCTCTACCTCGCGCTGGGTGTGGCGCTGGGCGAGAGCGGGGTGGGGATCCAGTTCGACGACGTCGAGCTGACCCAGACCCTCGGAGTCGCCGCCCTCGTGGTGATCCTCGCCGAGGGTGGGCTGACCACCCGGTGGAGCGACGTCCGGCGGGCGATCGGCCCCGGGCTCACCCTCGCCACCGTGGGCGTGGCGGTCAGCGTGTCGCTGACCGCGGCGATCGCGGTCTGGCTGCTCGGTTACGGATGGGGCTTCGCGCTGCTGCTGGCCGCGGTCATCGGCTCCACCGACGCCGCGGCGGTGTTCGCCACGCTGCGGCGGCTGCCGCTGCCCCGCCGGCTGGCCGCCTCGCTGGAGGCCGAGAGCGGCCTCAACGACGCCCCGGTCATCCTGCTGGTGCTCGCGCTGTCCGAGGGGCTCACCGGCGGGCCGGTGCGCGCCTGGTACCTGGTGCTGGCCGAGGTGGTCGGGCAGCTCATCGGTGGCGCCGCGATCGGGCTGGCCATCGGCTTCGGCGGGGCCTGGCTGCTCAAGCGGGTGGCGCTGCCACTGGCCGGCTTCTACCCGCTGGCCACCCTCGCGCTGTGCGTGCTGGCCTACTCAGCGGCGACGCTGGCCCTGACCTCGGGCATCGTCGCGGTCTACCTCTGCGGGCTGGTGCTGGGCAACTCCGCGCTGCCGCACCGGGCGGCGAGCCTGGGCTTCGCCGAGGGCATGGCCTCCCTGGCCCAGATCGGGCTGTTCGTGCTGCTGGGCCTGCTGGTCTCCCCGGCCCGGCTGCCCGAGGCGCTGCTCCCCGCGCTGCTGGTGGGCGGCGTGCTGTTGCTGGTGGCCCGGCCGGTGTCGGTGCTGCTGAGCCTGAGCTGGTTCCGGATGCCGCTGCGGCAGCAGGCGTTCATCTCCTGGGCCGGGCTGCGCGGCGCCGTCCCGATCGTCCTGGCCACCTTCCCGGTCGCCGCCGGCGTGCCCCGGGCGGCGGGCCTGTTCGACACCGTGTTCGTGCTCGTCGTCGTCTTCACCGTGATCCAGGGCTGGGGGCTGCCCACCGTGGCCCGGCTGCTGCGCATCTCCGCACCCGTGACCCCGCGGGACGTCGACGTCGAGTCCGCGCCGCTGGAGGAGTTCGACGCCGAGCTGATGCAGCTGCGGGTCTCGGACACCTCCCGGCTGCACGGCGTGTACCTCCCCGAGCTCAGGCTGCCCGAGGACGCCGCCGTGGTGCTCGTCGTCCGCGAGGGCCGGCCGTTCGTGCCCGACCGGTCGACCCGGCTGATGCACGGGGACCAGGCGCTGCTGGTCTCCGCCCGCGGCTCCCGCCAGGAGGCCGAGCGCCGGCTGCGCGCGGTCAGCCGCGCCGGGCGGCTCGCCACCTGGCGCGGCGAGAGCGGGCAGCCGAGCGAAGCCGATTAGACCGCGACCCTCCGGGCCGCCACCGCGGTCAGGAGCCGTGGCCGTCTCCTGCTGAGCCGCTGCGAGTCCTCGGGTCGGGAGCCTCCGGCCCCGCGACGGGAGGACTCAGCGGCCCTCTGGGTCGCACGTGCCCGCGTCAGCGCGCCTTCGAGCACCCCGGTCGGGGACCCTCCGGGCCCCGCGACCGGTGAGCTCAGCCCTGCAGTTCGAGGGTCCTGGTCGTGTCCGCGCGGACCTCGGCCAGCAGCTCCGGCTCGTCGGACAGCTTCCGCCCGTAGGAGGGGATCGCCTCCTGCAGCAGCGGTCGCCAGCCGTCGATCCGGTCGGGGAAGCAGCGCTCCAACAGGGTGAGCATCGCCGAGGTCGCGGTCGAGGCGCCGGGGGAGGCGCCCAGCAGGCCGGCGATCGAGCCGTCCGCGCCGACGATGAGCTCGGTGCCGAACTGCAGCACGCCGCGGCCGGCCTCGTCCTGCTTGATGACCTGCACCCGCTGGCCGGCGGTGATGAGCTCCCAGTCACCCTGCTCGGCGGTCGGCACGAACTCCTCCAGCGCGCGGAAGCGCGCCTTCTCCGACTGCAGCACCTGGCCGATGAGGTAGCGGGTCAGCGGGATGTTGGCCCAGCCGGCGCCCAGCATCGAGCCCAGGTTGCCGGCCCGCACCGAGCGCGGCAGGTCCCACATCGAACCGGCCTTGAGGAACTTGGGCGAGAAGCCGGCGTAGGGGCCGAACAGCAGCGCCTGCTCCCCGTCGATGAGCCGCAGGTCCAGGTGCGGCACCGACATCGGCGGGGCGCCGACCTTCGCCTGCCCGTAGACCTTCGCCTGGTGCTGGGCGACCAGCTCGGGGTTGCGGGTGCGCAGGAACTGGCCGCTCACCGGGAAACCGCCGAAGCCGCGGATCTCCGGGATGCCGGCGCTCTGCAGGAGCGGCAAGGCGCCACCACCCGCGCCGACGAACAGGAAACGGCTGCGCACGGTGCGCTTGCGGCCGGTGGACAGGTCCTTGACCGTGGTGGCCCACCGACCGGCCGAGTCGCGCCGCACGCGCTGCACCCGGTGCTGCAGGTGCAGTTGCACGCCGCGGGACACGCCGGACTCGATCAGCAGCCGGGTCAGCGCCCCGAAGTTGACGTCGGTGCCGGCCAGCGAACGGGTCGCGGCGACGACCTCGCCGGGGGAGCGCTGCTTCATCATCAGCGGCACCCAGGAGTCCAGTTCGGCCGGGTCGTCGGAGAACTCCAGGCCGGCGAACAGCGGCTGCGGCGCCAGCGCCTCGTAGCGGTTGCGCATGTACCGGTGGCCGTCGGTGCCCGTGACGAAGCTGATGTGCGGCACCGAGGTGATGAAGGTCTTCGGCGAGTCGGTCAGCCCGGTGCGCACCAGGTGCGACCAGAACTGCCGGGACACCTGGAACTGCTCGTTGATGCCGACGGCCTTGGCCGGGTCGACCGTGCCGTCGGGGCGGGCCGGGGTGTAGTTGAGCTCGCACAGCGCCGAGTGCCCGGTGCCGGCGTTGTTCCACGGACCCGAGCTCTCCCCGGCCACCTCGCTGCCGGCCTCGAAGACCTCGATGGTCCAGTCGGGGGCGACGATGCCCAGCAGTGCGGCGAGCGTGGCGCTCATGATGCCGCCGCCGACGAGGACGACGTCGGGGTTCGCGGAACCGTCCGTGCTCAAGGTGTTCTCCCGTGCAGTGCAGATGGGTGCGTCTGTGCCCATCGTCGTCCGCCGTCCCCGGGTCGACGTCCCGCGGGGGGTGTCCACCCCGAACTGAGGGTGAGAGATGAGTCACAGAGCGGGTCGGGGCGCCTTCTGCCGCCCCGGTCGCCCCCCGAGCCTGGCAGACGGCGCCGCCTCGCCGTCGGGCGGCGGGACGCCGCTATCGTCGTCCGGGACGTGGCCGCCCGGGCCGCGACCGGGAGGACGGCGACGGTGTCCGAGCAGCCCGAGCAGCCCGAGCGGCCGACGGCCGACCCCGTCCCGGCCGCGGACCCGTCCGCGCCGGCTCCTGGGGACGCCGGGCCCCGGCGGTCCCGCGCCCGCCTGCTGGCGCTCGTGGCGGCGGGCGTGTTCGTCCTCGACCTGGCGACGAAGCTGCTGGTGGTCGCGACCCTGTCCGACCGGGAGCCGCTGCGGCTGCTCGGCGGGGCGCTCTACCTCACCGAGGCCCGCAACACGGGGGCGGCGTTCTCCTTCGCCGAGGGCGCCACGATCGTGTTCACGCTGATCGCCGTGGCGGTCGTGGTCGTCATCGTGCGCGTCGCGCGGCGGCTCCACTCGACCGCGTGGGCGGTCGCGCTCGCGCTGGTGCTCGGCGGTGCGCTGGGCAACCTCGTCGACCGGGTGTTCCGCGACCCGGGCTTCCTCCGCGGCGGCGTCGTCGACTTCATCTCGCTGTTCGACCCCTACGGCGACGTGTGGCCGATCTTCAACGTCGCCGACTCCGCGATCGTCTGCGGCGGCGTGCTCGGTGCGGTGCTGGCCTTCCGCGGCGTGGAGTTCGACGGCACCCGGGGACCGGACCGCGCCGAGAGCTGAGCGTGGCCCCGTCCAGAGGCTCGCCGCGAGCGTGCGAGCGGTGAGGAGGACGGGGTCCTTCTGCACAATGGACGCCGTGACGAGCAGCCCCTCCCCGGCGCCCCGGGGCGAGACCCGCGCCCTGCCGGTGCCCGACGGGCTGGAGGGGCAGCGCGTCGACCAGGCCCTGACGCGGCTGTTCGGGGTGTCCCGCGCCGTCGCCGCCGACCTCGCCGACGGCGGATCCGTCCTGGTCGACGGGCGGGCCCGCGGCAAGGGCGACCGGCTGGTCGCGGGCAGCTGGCTGGAGGTCGAGCTGCCCCCGCCGCCGGGTGAGCCGGTGGCGCCGCGGCCGGTCGCCGGGCTGACCGTCGTGCACGACGACGAGGACGTCGTGGTGGTCGACAAGCCGGTCGGGGTGGCCGCGCACGGCAGCCCCGGCTGGGACGGCCCGACCGTGACCGGCGGGCTGGCCGCGGCTGGCTACCGGATCAGCACCAGCGGCGCGGCCGAGCGGCAGGGGATCGTCCACCGGCTGGACGCCGCGACCACCGGGCTGATGGTGGTGGCCAAGAGCGAGCGGGCCTACACGCTGCTCAAGGCCGCGTTCAAGGAGCGGACCGTCGACAAGGGCTACACCGCCCTGGTGCAGGGCCACCCCGATCCGTCCAAGGGCACCATCGATGCCCCGATCGACCGGCACCCCAAGCACGACTGGCGTTTCGCCGTCGTCACCGGGGGGCGCCCGTCGGTCACCCACTACGAGGTGGCGGAGGCGTTCCCCGCCGCCAGCCTCGTCGACATCCACCTGGAGACCGGGCGCACCCACCAGATCCGGGTGCACTTCTCCGCGCTGCGCCACCCCTGTGTCGGGGACATGACCTACGGCGCGGACCCGACGCTCGCCGCCCGGCTGGGGGTCTCCCGGCAGTGGCTGCACGCTCGGCGCCTCGGCTTCGCCCACCCCGCCGACGGCCGATGGGTCGAGTTCACCAGCGACTACCCGGCCGACCTCGCCGGCGCCCTGGCGGTGCTGCGTGCCGAGAACTGAGCTGCCCCGCTCGTGACGACGGTGCCCGACCTCCCCGACGCCTTCGCCGACCTGGGGCCGGCGCAGCTGGCGTCGGCGATGATCGCCGTCTACCTGGTGGTGGGGGAGCCGTTCGTCGGCTGGGTGCTGCACCGGCGGTTCGAGAGCCGGTTGCGCACCGACCCGGCCGCCCGCCGTTCCTTCTACCGGCGGCTGCTGGTGCTGGAGTGGGGGCTCGCGCTCGTCGCCCTGGTCGTGTGGCTGGCCGCCCCCGGCGTCGGCGCCGCCGCGGTGGGCCTGGTGTGGCCGCAACGCTGGCCGGGCCCGGTCTCCTGGATCGCGGTCCTGGCCCTCGCCGCGCTGGTCGTGGTGTCGGTCCGGGCGCTGCGCGCCGGTGCGCTGGTCGGGCCGCCGCCGGACGTGGTCCGACCGCACGTCCCCGGCAGCCCCCGGCACGCCGAGCCGACCGGGCAGCCGACGGGGCAGGCGACGGTCGCCCTGCTGCCGCGCAGCCGGTCCGAGCGGCGGCTGTTCGCCCTGGTCGGCGTCACCGCCGGGGTCTGCGAGGAGTGGCTGTACCGGGGCTTCTTCCTGGCCGTGGTCGCCGCCGCGCTGCCCGGGCTGCCGTTCGCCCTGCTCGTGCTGGTCGCGGCCGTCGCCTTCGGCCTGGCGCACGCCTACCAGGGGGTCTCGGGCGTGGTCACCACCGGCGTGCTCGGCGGGGTGCTGGCCGCGGTCTACCTGGAGACCGGGTCCCTGCTGCTCCCGGTGCTGCTGCACGCCCTGATCGACCTGCGGTTCCTGCTCGTGCCGGCGTCCGCGCTGCCGCCGGGCCCGGCGGTGGCGGCCCGGTGAGCGCGCCCACGGCGTCGCTGGCCACCGCGGCCGACCTCGCCGAGGTCGGCGCGCTGCGGCACCGGGTCTTCGTCCGCGAGCAGGGGGTGCCGGCCGAGCTCGAGCGCGACGCCGCCGACGCCACCGCGGTGCACGGGCTCAGCCGGGATCACACCGGCCGGGTCGTCGCCACCGGCAGGCTGCTGCCCGACGCCGCGGGCCCCGGGCGGGCGGTGATCGGCCGGATGGCCACCGACTCCGGGGCGCGCGGCCGCGGGCACGGGGCCGCGGTGCTCGCCGTGCTGCACCGGGCGGCGGCCGAGCTCGGCCAGCGGGCGGTCGAGCTGCACGCCCAGGTCAGCGCCCGCGGGTTCTACGAGCGGGCCGGCTACCTCGCCGTCGGCGAGGAGTACGAGGAGGCCGGGATCAGGCACGTCACCATGCGGCTGTCGCTCACCCCGGGCCAGCTGTGACGGAGCGGTCCTCGTCACCGAAACAAGTTCCTGTCGGTGCTCGCTGGTAGACCTCCGCGATGCGAGGATCGGAGTCGCCGGACGCCGTTCCCGTGCACCTCGACACGCCAGCACCACAGCACCGCCCGGAACGGCCTTCCCCGCCGGTCACCCAGCTCGACCCGCCGCCCCTGCCCACCTGCTGGTGGTCAGGCGGCCGCACGACCCGTGAGGAGCACCCCGCACCGTGAGCAGCGCCCCGTCAGAGAACTTCGTGCACCTGCACGTGCACACCGAGTACTCGATGCTCGACGGGGCCGCGAAGCTGGGCGAGGTGACCACGGCCGCCGCCGAGGAGGGCATGCCGGCGCTGGCGATGACCGACCACGGCAACGTGTTCGGCGCCTACGACTTCTACAAGCAGGCGAAGTCCGCCGGGGTCAAGCCGATCATCGGCATGGAGGGCTACTACACCCCCGGTTCCCGGTTCGACCGCGCCCCGTTCGACTTCGGCGACAAGCTGATCGACGAGGAGGGTGACGGCGGGTCCAACCGCGGCAAGGCCGCCTACACCCACATGACCCTCCTGGCCCGCACCACCGAGGGCATGCACAACCTGTTCCGGATCTCCTCGCTGGCCAGCCTGGAGGGCCAGTACCGCAAGCCGCGCTTCGACCGCGACCTGCTGGAGAAGTACGGCAAGGGCCTGATCGCCACCACCGGCTGCCCCTCCGGTGAGGTCAACATGTGGCTGCGCGCCGGCAAGGTCGACCGCGCCCGCCAGGCCGCGGCGGACTTCCAGGACATCTTCGGGCGGGAGAACTTCTACGCCGAGGTGATGGACCACGGGCTGGCCATCGAGAAGAAGACCAAGCCCGCGCTGCTGGAGATCGCCAAGGACCTCGGCATCCCGCTGCTGGGCACCAACGACCTGCACTACACCCGCCGGGAGGACGCCGACGCGCACGACGCGCTGCTGTGCATCCAGACCGGCTCGCGGCTCAACGAACCCAACCGCTTCAAGTTCAACGGCGACGGCTACTACCTCAAGTCCGCCGCCGAGATGCGCGCGCTGTTCCGCGACATGCCCGAGGCCTGCGACAACACGCTGCTGGTCGCCGAGCAGTGCGAGGTCAGCTTCACCGAGGGCGCCGACCTCATGCCCCGGTTCCCGCTGCCGGAGGGCGAGGACGAGACCTCCTGGTTCGTGAAGGAGGTCGAGCGCGGGCTGCACAAGCGGTACCCGAACGGCATCCCCGACCACGTGCGCAAGCAGGCCGACTACGAGGTCGGGATCATCACCCAGATGGGCTTCCCGGGGTACTTCCTCGTGGTCGCCGACTTCATCAACTGGGCCAAGGACAACGGCATCCGGGTCGGGCCCGGCCGTGGTTCGGCCGCGGGCTCCCTGGCCGCGTACGCGATGGGGATCACCGACCTCGACCCGCTGCAGCACGGGCTGATCTTCGAGCGGTTCCTCAACCCCGAGCGCGTCTCGATGCCCGACGTCGACATCGACTTCGACGACCGCCGCCGCGGCGAGGTCATCCAGTACGTCTCGCAGAAGTACGGCGAGGAGCGGGTCAGCCAGATCGTCACCTACGGCACCATCAAGGCCAAGGCCGCGATCAAGGACGCCGCCCGGGTGCTCGACCGGCCCTACTCGGTGGGCGACGAGCTGACCAAGCTGATGCCGCCCGGCGTCATGGGCAAGGACATCCCGCTGTCGGGGATCTTCGACCCCAAGCACGACCGGTACAAGGAGGCGGCGGAGTTCCGCGCCCGGTACGAGTCCGACCCGGGCGCCGCCGAGGTGGTCGACCAGGCGCGCAAGCTCGAGGGCCTGAAGCGGCAGTGGGGCGTGCACGCGGCCGGCGTGATCATCGGCCGCTACCCGCTGATCGACAGCATCCCGATCATGCGCCGGGAGGCCGACGGCGCGATCATCACGCAGTTCGACTACCCGACCTGCGAGACCCTCGGCCTGCTGAAGATGGACTTCCTGGGCCTGCGGAACCTCACGGTCATCGACGACGCGCTGCGCAACATCGAGCGCAACGGCAAGGCGCCGGTCGACCTCGACGAGATCAGCAAGGACCTCACCGACAAGAAGACCTACGAGCTGCTCGGTCGCGGTGACACCCTCGGCGTCTTCCAGTTCGACGGTGGCCCGATGCGGTCGCTGCTGCGGCTGATGCGCCCGGACAACTTCGAGGACATCTCCGCCGTCGGCGCGCTCTACCGGCCCGGCCCCATGGGTGCGAACTCGCACACCAACTACGCGCTGCGCAAGAACGGCCAGCAGGAGATCACCCCGATCCACCCCGAGCTGGCCGAGCCGCTCGAGGAGATCCTCGGCCAGACCTACGGCCTGATCGTGTACCAGGAGCAGGTCATGGCGATCGCGCAGAAGGTCGCCGGGTACTCCCTCGGCAAGGCCGACCTGCTGCGCCGGGCGATGGGCAAGAAGAAGAAGTCCGTGCTGGACGCCGAGTTCGTCGGCTTCGAGGCCGGGATGAAGGCCAACGGCTTCTCCTCCGCCGCGGTCAAGACGCTCTGGGACATCCTGGTGCCCTTCGCCGACTACGCCTTCAACAAGGCGCACTCGGCCGCCTACGGCCTGGTCTCCTACTGGACCGCCTACCTCAAGGCGAACTACCCGGCCGAGTACATGGCCGGGCTGCTCACCAGCGTCGGCGACGACAAGGACCGCCGCCCGGTCTACCTCGCCGAGTGCCGCCGGATGGGCATCAAGGTGCTCCCGCCGGACGTCAACGAGTCCTCCTGGGACTTCACCGCGGTCGGGAACGACATCCGCTTCGGCCTGGCCTCGGTGCGCAACGTGGGCACCAACGTCGTCGAGTCGATCGTGCGGGCGCGGGAGGAGAAGGGTGCCTTCAAGGACTTCGCCGACTTCATGCGCAAGATCGACACGGTGGCCTGCAACAAGAAGGTGATCGAGTCCCTGGCCAAGGCCGGTGGGTTCGACTCGCTCGGCCACTCCCGCCAGGGCATCGCGGCGATCCACGCGCAGGCCGTCGACTCCGCGATGAGCCTCAAGCGCAAGGAGGCGGAGGGGCAGTTCGACCTGTTCGGCAGCTTCGGTGACGGGGACGGCGACGTCGCCGACCCGCTGAGCGCCGCGCTGGACATCCCGATCCCCACCGCCGACTGGTCCAAGGCCGAGCGGCTGGTGTTCGAGCGGGACATGCTGGGCCTCTACGTCTCCGACCACCCGCTGCACGGGGTCGAGCACGTGCTCACCTCGCACGCCGACACGGCGATCGCCGAGATCGTCTCCGGCGGGGTCGAGGACGGCGCGAACGTCACCATCGCCGGCATCCTCACCGCCGTCGGGCCGCGCACCAACAAGCAGGGCGCCCCGTGGGCCATCGCCACGCTGGAGGACCTGGAGTCCGGCATCGAGGTGCTGTTCTTCCCCAAGACCTGGCAGCAGGTGTCGGACAAGGTGGTCCGCGACCAGATCGTGGTGGTGAAGGGGCGGATCAGCCGCCGCGACGACACTCCCTCGCTGTTCGGCTCCGAGGTCATGATCCCCGAGCTCACCGAGGGGCCGCGCGGCCCGGTGCTGGTCTCCATGCCCGCCACCCGGTGCACCCCGCCGGTGGTGGAGCGCCTGCGCGAGGTGCTGGGCAGCCACCCCGGCACGACCGAGGTGCAGCTCAAGCTGCTCAACGGCGGCCGGGAGACCGTTCTGCGGCTGGACCAGGGGCTGCGCGTCCAGCCGAGCACCGCGCTGATGGGCGACATCAAGGCGCTGCTGGGGCCGACCAGCGTCGCCCTGCTGTGAAGCAGGAGCCCCTGACCCCCGCCACTCGCCCGCTCGCGGCGGGCCCCTGCAGGGGCCGGGTGATCGGCTCACCGTCTGCTGCCCACGCAACGCAGAGTGGCGCGGGTGAGGATGGAGCGGTGACCACCTCCACCCCCGGCCCCGTGCCGCCGTCGTCGTGGGCACCTCCGGCCGGGGACGGGGTCTCCCTCGCGGCCCACCGGGCGGGCGTGCCCGGGCTGCGCGACAGCCGTGCCGACCTGCCCGCCGCGCTGCTCGCGGTCGGAGCGCTCACCGTCGCCGGGCTGCCCGTGGGTGGACTGTGGGTCTGGCTCGCCCCGCGAGCGGATTTCCGGGTCACCGACACCGACGTGGTGCCGGTCGGCCCGGCGCCGTCCAACGAGCTGTTCATGGCCGATGACGGCGTCTTCGTCCTGCTGCTCGCCGGGCTGGGCCTGGTCGCCGGGGTCGCCGGCTGGCTGTGGCGGCGCCGGCGCGGCGTGATGCTGCTCGCCGGCCTGGCCACCGGCACGCTCGCCGCCGGCCTGGTCGCCTGGCAGCTGGGGGAGTGGCTGGCCCCCGGGCCGACCGAGGAGGAGCTGGGCCGGGTCGGCGCGACGGTGACCACCGGCGTCGAGCTGGGGGCGACCGCTGCCCTGGCCGTGGGCCCGTTCGTCGCCGTGCTGGTCTACCTGGTGGCCACTGCCCTCACCGCGCGCGACGACCTGGGCCGTGCCGAACCGGCCGACCAGCCGGTGGCCCAGCTGCCGCCGGCCGGCCGGCCACCGCTGCCACCGGTCCCGCCCCCTCGCCCGCGGGCCTGAGGCCTCGCTGGCCCCGTCCCGAGGCTCGCCCGAGCTGGCGAGGGGCGACGTGGGCGGGGTCCTCCCTCAGTTGGGGGTCATCGGGCTGGCGAACTGGGCCAGCGGTACGGGCACCGCGCCCAGCGTGCGCAGCAGGGTGAGCTCGCGGCGGAGCAGCCGGGACTCCATGGCCAGCCGGCGGCGGGTCGCCGACTCCGCGAGCAGCGCCTGGCGGTCGTCGGTGGTCAGCAGCGCCGCCGAGGCGACCAGCCAGGACAGCCCCCGGGCGTCGTCGCTGACCTCACGCACGGCCGCCGCGGTCGGGTCGGGGTCCTCCCCGTCGCCGTCGCCGTCGTTCCCGGTGAGCGCGTCGAGCACGTCCTCCGGGAGCGCGCCGACGCCACCCTGGCGTACCGCCACATCGGCGACGTAGCGGGCGAACAGCTCCCGTACGTTGCCCGCCAGCAGCTCCAGCGAAGCACGGGCGACGTCGGTGACCAGCTCGTCGGCGCGGTCGTCCGCGGGCCCGTCGACCGGGCCGGCGGCGGTCAGGGCCGCCGGATGTCCCTCGCCGGCGGCCTCGGAGTCCCCGGCCGCCTCCTCGGCGGCCTCCTCCTCGACCAGCCACTCGACCTCGGCGCGCAGGTACGGCGGCTCGCCGCTGTCCGGGTCGGGGAGCAGCACGTCGAGCAACCGGAAGCGCTCACCGCCCACGGCCACCACCCGGTAGCCACCGTCGGGCCGGGGGGAGATGAGCCGGAGGACCGCGGTGCAGCCCACGTCGAACAGCGCCTCGGCCGGCGCGACCTGCTCGACCTCCCAGCCCTGGCGGATCGCGACCACGCCGAACCGGCGCTCCGGCCCTTCGGGCAGCGCACCCAGCTCGGCGACCAGCCGGCGGTACCGCGGCTCGAAGATCTGCAACGGCAGCACGACGCCCGGGAACAGCGGGGTCCCCAGCGGGAACAGCGGGATCACCGCACGGCTCTCGCCCACACCGGGAGCCTAGGGGCACGGCGGCCCGGGGACCTGACCACACCGGGCGGCTCCACCCCGGTGGAGGCCCCCGACCGGCTCCCCCGGGGGCGTCGGACCCGCCGACTACGCTTGACAGGCCGTTCACCGCTCCCCGGAGGTGCCCCGTGCTCGCCCGCATCGACCTGCGTGGGTCCGCGCTGCCCGGGCCGCGTGAGCTCGCGCACCTGCTGCCCCGCGCCGCCACCGACATCGACTCGGTCCTCGCGGTCGTGCGGCCGATCTGCGAGGACGTGCGCCTGCGCGGTGCCCAGGCCGTCCGCGAGATCACCGCCCGGTTCGACGGCGTCGACGCGGAGGACTTCACCGTTCCGCGGGCCGCCCTCGACGAGGCGCTGGCCGGCATCGACCCCACCCTGCGCGCTGCGCTCGAGGAGTCGATCGCCCGGGTCCGCAGGGTGCACGCCGACCAGCGGCGCAGCGACGTCACCACCGACGTCGTCCGGGGCGGCACGGTCACCGAGCGCTGGGTGCCGGTCCGCCGCGTGGGGCTGTACGTCCCCGGTGGGCTCGCGCCGCTGCTGAGCTCGGTGGTGATGAACGTCGTCCCGGCCCAGATCGCCGGGGTCGAGTCGATCGCGGTGGCCACCCCGCCGCAGCGGGACAACGGCGGGCTGCCCGACCCGGGCGTGCTCGCCGCCTGCGCGCTGCTGGGCGTCACCGAGGTGTACGCCGTCGGCGGGGCCCAGGCGATCGCCGTGTTCGGCTACGGCGCCGGCGACTGCGCGCCGGTCGACATGGTCACCGGCCCGGGGAACGTCTACACGACGGCGGCCAAGCGGCTGCTGCGCGGGCTGATCGGCATCGACTCCGAGGCCGGCCCGACCGAGGTCGCCGTGCTGGCCGACGACACCGCCGACCCGGTGCACGTCGCCGCCGACCTGATCAGCCAGGCCGAGCACGACCCGCTGGCCGGTGCGGTGCTGGTCACCACCAGCGAGCAGCTCGCCGACGCCGTCGTCGACCTGCTCCCCGCGCAGGTGGCGGCCACCAAGCACGGCGACCGGATCACCACGGCGCTGGGCGGCAGCCAGTCCGGCGTCGTCCTCGTCGACGACCTGGACGCCGGCCTCGCCGTGGTCGACGCCTACGCCGCCGAGCACCTGGAGATCCAGACCCGGGACGCCCGCGCGGTGGCACTGCGGGTCCGCAACGCCGGCGCGGTGTTCGTCGGGCCGTGGGCGCCGGTGTCCCTGGGCGACTACGCCGCCGGCTCCAACCACGTGCTGCCCACCGGCGGCTGCGCCCGGCACTCCAGCGGGCTGAGCGTGCAGACCTTCCTGCGCGGCATCCACCTGGTCGAGTACGACGAGCAGGCGCTGGCCGAGGTGGCCGGGCACATCGACGCCCTGGCCAACGCGGAGGACCTGCCGGCGCACGCGGCCGCCGTCCGGGCCCGCGGCCGATGACGTCCCTGGACGACCTGCCGCTGCGCCCGGAGCTCCGCGGCCGCACGCCCTACGGCGCGCCGCAGCTGGCCGTGCGGCACGCGCTGAACACCAACGAGAACCCGTACCCGCTGCCCGCGCCGCTGCTGACCGACCTGGCCACCGCGCTGGCCGAGGCTGCGCCCGGGCTCAACCGCTACCCCGACCGCGACGCCACCGCGCTGCGGGCCGACCTCGCCACCTACCTGACCCGCACCAGCGGCGTGCCGGTCGACCCGGCGCAGGTGTGGGCGGCCAACGGCTCCAACGAGGTGCTCCAACAGCTGCTGCAGACCTTCGGCGGCAGCGGGCGGACGGCCCTGGGGTTCACCCCGTCGTACTCGATGCACCCGATCATCAGCGCCGGCACCGCGACCCGCTGGGTCGACGGGCACCGGCGGGCCGACTTCACCATCGACCCCGCGCGGGCCGCCGCCCAGGTGCGCGAGGTCGCCGCCGACGTCGTCTTCGTGACCAGCCCGAACAACCCCACCGGCACCGCCGTCGAGCTGGACACGATCGCCGCGCTGTACGACGCCACCCCCGGGGTGCTGGTCGTCGACGAGGCGTACACCGAGTTCGCCCGTGCCGGCACGCCCTCGGCGCTCACCCTGCTGGCCGGTCGGCCGAGGCTGGTGGTCAGCCGCACCATGAGCAAGGCCTTCGGGATGGCCGGGCTGCGGCTGGGCTACCTGGCGGCCGACCCGGCGGTGGTCGACGCCGTCCAGCTGGTCCGGCTGCCCTACCACCTGAGCTCGCTCACCCAGGCCGCCGCCCGGACGGCGCTGGCGCACACCGACGCGCTGCTGGCCACCGTCGACGCGGTCAAGACCGAGCGCGACCGGATCGTCGCGGCGCTGCCCGGCCTGGGGCTGACCAGCGTGCCCAGCGACGCGAACTTCGTGCTCTTCGGCCGGTTCGCCGACGCGTCCGCGGCCTGGCGGGCGCTGCTGGAGCGGGACGTGCTGGTCCGCGACGTCGGGCTGCCCGGCTGGCTGCGGGTCACCGCCGGCACCCCCGAGGAGACCGACGCCTTCCTCACCGCGCTGGGTGAGATCGCCGCCGACCACCGCACCACTGAGGGAGACTCGAGCTCATGAGCCGCACTGCACGCGTCGAACGGGCCACCAGCGAGACCAAGCTCGTCGTCGAGCTCGACCTGGACGGCACCGGCACGTCCGACGTCGCCACCGGGGTCGGGTTCTACGACCACATGCTCACCGCGCTGTCCAAGCACAGCGGCATCGACCTGACCGTGCACGCCGACGGCGACCTGCACATCGACGCCCACCACACCGTCGAGGACGTCGCGATCGCGCTGGGCCAGGCCTTCGCCGAGGCGCTGGGCGACAAGCGCGGGATCACCCGCTACGGCGACGCGACCATCCCGATGGACGAGGTGCTGGTGCAGGCCGCGGTCGACCTGTCCGGCCGGCCGTACTTCGTGCACGCGGAGCCCGAGAACATGACGCCGATGATCGGGCCGGACTACCCGACGTCGCTGACCAAGCACGTGCTGGAGTCCTTCGCGTTCAACGCCCGGATCAGCCTGCACGTGCGGGTGCTGTACGCCGGCCGCGACGCCCACCACATCGTCGAGGGCCAGTTCAAGGCGCTCGCCCGCGCGCTGCGCACCGCGGTGGCGATCGACCCGCGGGTCAGCGACGTCCCCTCCACCAAGGGCGCGCTGTAACCGGATGAACTTCGGGATCGTGCTGCTGATCGTCGGCGGCTTCCTGCTCGGCGGCGCCTACAGCATCTTCAAGGCCGACTCCGACACCGACGGGCGGACCGGCGTCCAGGTCGGGTTCGCCGTCCTGCTGCTGGTCGCCGCCCTGCTGGCGACGGCCGCCGGCGTGCTCCGGCTGGTCTGACCCGCCGGGAATGCCGGCGGGCCGCCCGGGGCTGCTGGGTAGCGTGAGTGCTGTGAAGAAGGTCGTCGTGCTCGACTACGGGTCGGGCAACCTCCGCTCCGCCGAGCGGGCGCTGTCCCGCGTGGGTGCCGACGTCACGGTCACCGCCGATCCGCAGGCGGCGCTGGACGCCGACGGGCTCGTCGTCCCCGGCGTGGGTGCGTTCGCCGCCTGCATGGACGGGCTGCGCGCCGTCGACGGTCCGAAGGTGATCGGCCGGCGGCTGGCCGGTGGCCGGCCGGTGCTCGGCATCTGCGTCGGCATGCAGGTCCTCTTCGAGCGGGGCGTCGAGCACGGCCAGGACGCCGACGGCTGCGGCGAGTGGCCCGGCGTGGTCGAGCAGCTGCACGCCCCGGTGCTGCCGCACATGGGCTGGAACACCGTCCAGCCGCCGGAGGGCTCGACCCTCTTCGCGGGGCTGGCCGACCAGCGCTTCTACTTCGTGCACTCCTACGGGGTCCGCGAGTTCCCGCTCGCCGAGGCCGGGGTCACCGGGCGGCTCACGCCGCCGGCGGTGACCTGGGCCGAGCACGGCGACCGGTTCGTCGCCGGGGTGGAGAACGGGCCGCTGTCGGCCACCCAGTTCCACCCGGAGAAGAGCGGCGACGCGGGCGCCCAGCTGCTGACGAACTGGCTCGACACCCTCGACTGAGGTCCCCTCCGACTGGGCCGGGCCACCCCTAGGGTGATCCGGCCCACGTCTGTCGGAGGTGTCCCGTGCGGTCCGCCCGCCTGCTCGGCCCGGTCGTCCTGCTGCTCCTCGGTGCCCTGGCCGCGCTGAGCATCGCCGTCCTGCAACCGCCGGACCCCGCCCCGGCCGACGCCCCGGACGGTGAGTTCAGCGCGGCGCGGGCGTTCGAGCACGTCGAGACGGTCGCCGCCGAGACGCACGTGACCGGCAGCCCGGCCAACGACCGGGTGCGCGAGCACCTCGTCGACACCCTCACCGAGCTGGGGCTGGACCCGCAGGTGCAGGACGCGGTCGGCGCGAACCCCGGCGGGCCCGGCGAGCTCGAGGTCGCCCGGGTCCGCAACGTCGTGGGCCTGCTGCCCGGCACCGACCCCAGCGGCCGGCTCTTCCTGGTCGCCCACTACGACTCGGTCGAGAACGGGCCCGGCGGCAACGACGACGCCGCCGGGGTCTCCACCGTGCTGGAGACGGCGCGGGCGCTGACCACCGGGCCCCGACTCCGCAATGACGTCGTCGTCGTGCTCACCGACGCCGAGGAGGCCTGTCTCTGCGGCGCCGAGGCGTTCGTCCGCGACCACCCGCTGGCCGACGACGGTGGGGTGGTGCTGAACCTGGAGGCCCGCGGGACCGGCGGCCCGCCGGTGATGTTCGAGACGGCCACCGGCAACGCCGCGCTCGCCGGGGTGTTCGCCGGCGCGGCGCCGCACCCGGTCGCGACCAGCTTCGCCGTCGAGGTCTACCGGCTGCTGCCCAACGACACCGACTTCAGCCCGTTCCTCGACAGCGGCCGCTTCACCGGGCTGAACACCGCCTACATCGACGGGTCGGCGGCGTACCACACGCCGCTGGACACCCCGTCGCGAATGAACCGCGGCAGCCTGCAGGCGATGGGTGACAACACCCTGGCGCTCACCCGTGAGCTGGCGCAGGCCGACCTGGACGAGCTCGCCGAGCCCGCGGCCGGGGACGCGACCTACTTCCCGGTGCTGGGCCGGCTGCTGCGCGTGCCCGGCTGGACGGTGTGGCCGGTCGCGCTGCTCGCCGTCGGGGCGGTCGGCGCGCTCGCCGTCGTGCTGCGGCAGCGGGCCGGCACGCCACTGCGCCGCACCCTGGCCGGGTTCGCGCTGGCCGTGGTCCCGGTGGTCGCCGCGCCGTTGGCCGGCCAGGGGGTGTGGGCCCTGCTGGTGGCGGTGCGCCCCGGCTATGGCGGGATGACCGACCCCTGGCGGCCGGGCTGGTACCGGGTCGCGGTGGTGGTGCTCGTGCTCGCCGTCGTCCTGGCCTGGTACGCGCTGCTGCGCCGGCGGGTGGGCGCCGGCGCGCTGGCCGCCGGTGGGCTCGGCTGGCTCGCCGTGCTGGGCGTGGTGCTGGCGGTGGTGGCGCCCGGCGGCTCCTACCTGGCGGCCGTTCCCGCGCTCGTCGCGGCGTTGGCCGGTGTCGTCGCGGTGCTGGCCCGGCCGGGTTGGGTGCGGCCAGTGGCGGCGCTGGGAGCCGGAGCGGTCGCCGTGCTGGTCCTCGCCCCCACGATCGCGCTGTTCTTCCCCGCCCTGGGCCTGGCCACCGGTGCGGCGCCGGCGCTGTTCACCGTGCTGCTCGCGCTGGTGCTGCTGCCGGTGTTCGAGCTGCTCTTCCCCGCCTCGCCGACCCGCGGGCGTGCCGTGGTGCTGGTGCCCGGGGTGGCCGGCGTGGTGGCTGCCGCGCTGCTCGTCACCGGGCTGGTGGTCGACCGGTTCGACGCCGAGCACCCGGCGCCGACCCAGCTGATGTACGCCCTGGACGCGGACTCGGGGGAGGCCTGGTGGATCAGCACCGAGGACGACCCGGTGCCCTGGACGGCGGAGTACCTGGCCGGGCCGGACGCCGACCAGGGGGAGCTGACCGAGGTCTTCCCGGTCTTCTCCGGGGAGGTGGCCACCGGCCCGGCCGAGGCTGCGGACCTGCCGTCGCCCGGGGTGGCGGCCACCACCACGCCGGTGGACGGCGGCCGCGAGGTGACCGTGCGGGTGACCTCCGAGCGCGACGCGCGGCTGCTGGTGCTCGACGTCTCCGGTGCGGAGGTGACCGGCGGCGAGGTGCTCGGGCGCGACGTGCCGGGCAGCGCGCTCGGGGGGCAGCGGCTGACCGTGACCGTGCACGCGCCGCCGGCCGACGGTGCGACGGCCACCTTCCGGCTGGCCGGCGACGGGCCGGTGACGGTGCGCGCGCTCGACGGCACCGACGGGCTGGCCGACGTGCCCGGCTTCGCGGGACGGCCGGACGACGTCGGGATCGCCGGCACCCACACCTCGGACCTGCTGGTGGTGTCGACGGCGCTGACCCTCTGAGCCCTAGCTGCGCAGGTAGGAGGCGCCGTTGACGTCGATGATCGTGCCGGTGGAGAACCGGGCCCCCGGTGAGGCGAGCCAGAGCACGGCGGAGGCGACCTCTTCCGGGCGGGCCACCCGGCCGTAGGGCGACTGCGCCCGCACGGCGTCGCCGCCCGGGCCGTCGAGCACCTCGCGGGCCATCTCGGTCTGCACGAAGCCCGGGGCGACGGTGCCCACGGAGATGCCGTGCGGCGCCAGCGCGAGCGCCATCGACTGGCCGAAGGCGTTGAGCCCGGCCTTGCTCGCTCCGTAGGCGGGGTTGTTCGGCTCGCCGCGGAACGCGCCCCGGCTGGAGACGTTGACCACCGCGCCACCGCCGGCGGCGATCAGGTGCGGCAGGGCGCGGAAGGTGGCGTTGGCCGGGCCCACCAGGTTCACCGCCAGGGTGTGCTGCCAGGCGGCCTGCCACTCGTCGTAGCCGGTCTCCAGCGGCGGGTGCGCGGTGAAGACGCCGGCGTTGTTCACCAGCACGTGGAGGCCGCCCAGCGCCGCGGCGGCCTCGTCGACCATCCGCCCGACGGCGTCCGGGTCGGTGAGGTCGGCCTGGACCAGCACGTGCCCCGCGCCGGGCAGCTCGGCCAGCACCTGCTCGGCGCGCTCCCGGGAGCCGCCCCAGTGCACCGCCACCCGGTCGCCCCGGTCGGCGAAGGCCAGCGCGATGGCGCGGCCGATGCCGCGGGAGGCGCCGGTCACCAGCACGGCACGGGAGGTCTGCTCGTCAGCCACGGGAGCAGTCAACCAGTCACCAGCTGCCACGGTGCACGACCTCGTCCAGGCCGCGGCGACCCCGCCGGAGTGACGGTGACCGCCGGTCCTCCCCGCCCGGGTAGCCGATCGACAGGCACCCGACCGGGGTGTGGGAGTCGGGCACGCCGAACGCGGCACGCAGGGCGGCGACCCGTTCCGGCGGTACGCCGAAGAAGCAGGCGCCCAGGCCCTCGTCGACCGCGGTGAGCAGCACCAGCAGCGAGGCCATGCCGGCGTCGACGTGCCAGTACGGCACCGGCCAGCGGGCCTCGTCCCGGTCGGTCCAGCCCTTGTCGGGCTCGGCGTACCGGTCCAGGTAGGCGTCCTTGGACGAGAACGGCACGATCAGCAAGGGCGCCCGGCGCATCCGGGTCAGCCAGCCGTCGGGGGTGCCGCCGTCGGTGGTGGCGGCCCAGAACCGGTCGCGCTCCTCGGCGGTCTCCAGCACCAGGAACGCCCAGCCCTGGCTGAACCCGGCCGAAGGCGCCCGGATCGCGTGGTCGAGCAACCGGTCGCGCACCTCCGGCGGCACCGGCCGGTCGGGGTCGTAGTCGCGCACCATGCGGCGGCGCCGGACGACGTCCCCGAACTCCATGCGGACACCCTGCCGCAGCGGTCCGACGGGCCCGTCGGCGGTGTTCCCTAGGCTGGACCCGTGCCGAAGCTGCAGCTGCTCCCCGCCGTCGACGTCGCCGACGGCCTCGCCGTCCGTCTGGTGCAGGGGGAGGCCGGGAGCGAGACCTCCTACGGCGACCCCCTGGAGGCCGCGCTGGCCTGGCAGCGCGACGGGGCGGAGTGGGTGCACCTGGTCGACCTCGACGCCGCGTTCGGGCGGGGGTCCAACCGTGAGCTGCTGGCCCGGGTGGTCGGGGAGCTCGACGTCGACGTGGAGCTGTCCGGGGGCATCCGGGACGACGAGTCGCTCGCCGCCGCGCTGGCCACCGGCTGCCGGCGGGTCAACCTGGGCACCGCGGCGCTGGAGTCGCCGGAGTGGTGCGCCCGGGCGATCGCCGAGCACGGCGACCGGATCGCCGTGGGCCTGGACGTGCGCGGCACCCGGCTGGCCGCCCGGGGCTGGACCAAGGAGGGCGGCGAGCTGTACGAGACCCTCGCCCGGCTCGACGAGGAGGGCTGCGCCCGCTACGTCGTCACCGACATCACCAAGGACGGCACCCTGCGCGGGCCGAACCTCGACCTGCTGCGCGAGGTCTGCGCGGCCACCCCGCGCCCGGTGATCGCCTCCGGCGGCGTCAGCTCCCTCGACGACATCCGCGCCCTGGCCGGGCTGACCGAGGTGGGCGTGGAGGGCGCGATCGTCGGCAAGGCGCTGTACGCCGGGGCGTTCACCCTGCCCGAGGCGCTCGCGGTGACCGCCGAGTGAGCGCCCTGCGGATCGGCTCCGGCGCGCCGTGGGAGGACGTCGTGGGCTACAGCCGGGTCGTCGTGGCGGGCGACAGCGCCTGGGTGAGCGGGACGACGGCGACCGCCGACGGCGTCGTGGCGTACCCCGGGGACGCCGCCGGGCAGACCCGGGTGGCCCTCGGCGGGATCCAGCGGGCGCTGGACGAGGCCGGCTTCACCCTCGGCGACGTGGTGCGCACCCGGATGTACGTCACCGACATCAGCCGCTGGGAGGAGGTCGGGCGGGTGCACGGGGAGTTCTTCGGCCTGGTCCGGCCGGCCACCGCGATGGTGCAGGTCGCTGCCCTCATCGACCCGGCGATGCTGGTGGAGATCGAGGCCGACGCCGTTCGGGGCGCTTCGGTGCGGGGTGTGGCATGAGCCTCGCCGTGCGGGTGATCCCGTGCCTGGACGTCGACGCCGGCCGGGTGGTCAAGGGCGTGAACTTCGTCGACCTCGTCGACGCCGGTGACCCGGTGGAGATGGCCCGGGTCTACGACGCCGAGGGCGCCGACGAGCTGACCTTCCTGGACATCACCGCCAGCTCCGGTGACCGCGAGACCACCTACGACGTGGTCCGCCGCACCGCGGAGAGCGTCTTCATCCCGCTCACCGTCGGCGGGGGTGTGCGCAGCGTCGGCGACGTCGACAAGCTGCTGCGCGCCGGCGCGGACAAGGTCGCGGTGAACACCGCCGCCGTCGCGCGGCCGGAGCTGATCGCCGAGATCGCCGACCGGTTCGGCAACCAGGTGCTGGTGCTGTCGCTGGACGCCCGCCGGGTGCGCGACGGCGCGGTCACCGACTCGGGCTTCGAGATCACCACGCACGGCGGCCGCCGGGGCACCGGCCGGGACGCCGTCGAGTGGGTCGTGCAGGCCGCCGAGCTCGGGGTCGGCGAGGTGCTGCTGAACTCCATGGACGCCGACGGCACCCGGGCCGGCTTCGACACCGAGCTGATCCGTGCGGTGCGCCGCGAGGTCACCGTGCCGCTGATCGCCAGTGGGGGAGCAGGGGCGGTCGACCACTTCCCGCCCGCGGTCGAGGCCGGCGCGGACGCGGTGCTCGCCGCGAGCGTCTTCCACTTCGGGCAGCTGCGGGTCGGCGACGTCAAGGCCGGCCTGGCCGCCGCCGGGGCGCCGATCCGCCAGGAGACCGACCACCCGCTGCGCTGATCCGTCCCGCGCAGGGCGCCGACGCACCCCCCCGAGCACGGTGCGCTGAGGGCGCACTTCGGCAGCGGAACGTGCCCTCAGCGCACGGTGCTCCGCCGGGTCCGCCCGGCCGGGGGCACCACGAGGCCCGCCGCGGTCACTCGACGGTCAGGTCGACGCAGGCGACGTCCTGGCGGCCGCTCACCCAGAGCAGCACCTCGAGCGGGGCACCCACCACGGTCGTGGTCGGGGTGCCCTTGCGCAGCCGCCGCTCGCTGCCCGGGGCGCCGTCGGGGACGTCGCTGCGGCGCACCATCACCCCACCCTCGGTACGAGCCGCTTCCCGGCCCCGGGCCAGGAACGGCACGGCCTTCCACAGCTGGTCCTGCACGTCGCGGGGCAGCTCCCGCGGCGACCAGTCCGGCTGGGCGCGCCGCACGTCCTCGTGGTGGATCACCAACTCGGTGGTGTTCAGCAGCCGGTCGGCCACCGGCCAGGACCCCGGCAGCCACCTCGGTGGTCCCGAGCGGAGCGCGGCCACCAGCTCGGGCCAGTCGCGGGCGGCGCCGGTCCGCTGCTGCACGCGCTGGGTCCACGTCGCGAACGGCCCACCGACGGCCAGCCCGGGCATCGAGTCCGGGCGGCGGTCGCGCACCACCAGGTGCGCGGCGAGGTCACGGGTGGTCCACCCGGCGCACCGGGTCGGCTGGTCGGGACCCAGCTCCTCGAGCAGGTCCGCCAGCGCCGCTCGCTCCGACCGGGACACGGGCACGGAGGGAGGAGGCACGCCCCGAGGCTATGCCAGCTCCGCCCCGGGCGGGGCCCGGAACGAGACGGCGGGGCCCGGAACGAGACGGCGGGGCCGGAAACCGATTAGGCCGGGTAAGCAACCCGGGTAGGCTGCGGACGCCGCCCCGCACCACCGACAGGAGGCCCCGTGCCGCGCCGCAGAGACGCCGTGGTCCGCCGCGGCGTCCGCCACGTCGGGCGCGCAGTCGCCGGGCAGCCGGGCATCTTCACCCTCGCCGTGCTGGGCAGCAGCCTCTACGGCGCGATGACCGTCGCCAGCGCCTATGTGGTCGGCGGGATCACCGAGCGGGTGCTGCTCCCGGCCTTCGAGGAGGGCGACACCACCGCCGGCGCCCTCTCCCTGGCCGCGCTGACGATCGTCGTCGTCGCCCTGCTGAAGATCGTCGGCATCCTCGGCCGCCGGCTCTTCGCCGGGATCATGAGCTACCGGCTGCAGGCCGAGTACCGCCGGCGGGTCACCGGTCAGTACCTGCGGCTGCCGTTGTCCTGGCACCAGCGCCACCCGACCGGCCAGCTGCTGTCCAACGCCAACTCCGACGTCGAGGCCGCCTGGTTCTTCGTCGCTCCGCTGCCCTTCGCCTGCGGCGCGCTCGTCATGATCGCGATCACCATCGCGGCGCTGGTCCTCACCGACCCGCTGCTCGCGGTGGTCGGCTTCGTCGTCTTCCCGCTGGTCTTCGTGATCAACGCCGTCTACAGCCAGGTGATGAGCCCGCGGATGGCCCGCGCCCAGCAGTTGCGCGCCGAGGTCAGCGAGATCGCCCACGAGAGCTTCGACGCCGCCCTGGTGGTCAAGACCCTCGGCCGGGAGGCCGACGAGACCGCGCGCTTCGCCTCGCGGGCCGACGAGCTCCGCGACAGCCTGGTCGCCGTCGGCCGGGTGCGCGGCCTGTTCGACCCGCTCATGGAGGCCCTGCCCAACCTCGGCACCCTCGCCGTGCTGCTGGTCGGCGCCGAGCGCGTCGCCGCCGGCGCCACCGGCGCCGGTGACCTGGTCTCCATCTCCTACCTGTTCACCCTGCTGGCGCTGCCGATCCGCGCCATCGGCTGGGTGCTCGCCGACCTGCCGCGCGCGCTGGCCGGCTGGGACCGGGTCACCCCGGTGCTGGAGGCCACCGGCGAGATCCCGCACGGACCGGACGCCGCGCCCGGCGGCGACCGCGGTGCCACCGTCGGCCTGCGTGAGGTCGGCTTCGGCTACGCGGGCGCCACCCGGCCGACGCTGGACGGCGTCACCTTCGACGTGCCCGCCGGCCGCACCCTCGCCGTCGTCGGGCCCACCGGCGCGGGCAAGTCGACCCTCGCCGGCCTGCTCGTGCGCCTGGTCGACCCGCAGCGCGGCGACGTGCTGCTCGACGACGTCGATCTGCGCACCCTGCGCGAGGGCGAGGTCAGCGACCAGGTCGCGTTCGTGGCCCAGTCGACCTTCCTCTTCGACGACACCGTGCGCGACAACATCACCCTGGGCGGCGACTTCACCGACGCCCAGGTGCACGAGGCGCTCCGGATCGCCGCGGCCGACGACTTCGTCGCCCGGCTCCCGCACGGCCTGGACACCCGGGTCGGGGAGCGTGGCGCCAGCCTCTCCGGCGGCCAGCGCCAGCGCCTCGCCCTGGCCCGCGCCGTCGTCCGCCGACCCCGGCTGCTCGTGCTCGACGACGCCACCAGCGCCGTCGACCCCGCCGTGGAGGCGCGCATCCTCGACGCGCTGCGGGCCGCCGACCGCCCGGCCACGGTCGTCGTCGTCGCCTACCGCCAGGCCACCATCGCCCTCGCCGACGAGGTCGTCTGGCTGGAGCGCGGCCGCCTGGTCGCCCGCGGCAGCCACGCCGAGCTGCTCGCGCAGGTGCCCGGCTACGCGCGGCTGGTCCGCGCCTACCAGGAGCCCGACGGCGCAGCGGCCGATCGCGCACCCGCGGAGGCGCAGGCGTGAGCACGATGGAGACTCCCGGGGACGGCGACGTCGTCCTCGCCGCCGACCGCCGGCCGGAGAGCGCCACCGCCACCCTCCGCCGCGGCCTGCGGATGATGCCGGAGTTCCGCCAGGGCCTGCCGGTCACCTTCCTGCTCGCGCTGATCGCCACCGCCGGCCGGGTGGTCGTGCCGATCGCCGTCCAGCAGGTGCTCGACCGCGGGCTCGGCGCCCCCGGTGGCCCGGACGTCCCGCTGGTCCGCGAGCTGGTGCTCGTCTCCGCGGTCGTCGTGGTCGTCACCGGTGTCGCGGTCTACCGGATGAACGTGCGGCTGTTCCGCACCACCGAGACCGCGCTCGCCGGGCTGCGGGTGCGCGCCTTCCGGCACGTGCACGACCTCTCGGTGCTCCACCAGCAGGGTCAGCGGCGCGGATCGCTGGTCTCCCGGGTCACCAGCGACATCGACCAGCTGTCGGTGTTCATGCAGTGGGGCGGCGTCCTCGGCCTGGTCAGCGTCGGCCAGCTGGTCGTCGCCACCGTGGTGATGGCGGTCTACTCCTGGCAGCTCACCCTGCTGGTGCTGGCCTGCTTCGTGCCGCTGGCGATCGCGGTGAAGTGGTTCGCCAAGCGGCTGGCGGCGGCCTACGGCGTCGTGCGCGAGCGGGTCGGGGACGTGCTGGCCGCCGTCGGGGAGTCCGTCGTCGGCGCGCCCACGGTGCGCGCCTACGGCATCCGGGCCCGGACGGCGGCCCGCATCGACCGCGCCATCGACCGGCACTACCGCGCCTCCGTCGACGCGCAGAAGGTCACCGCCGGGGTCTACGTCAGCGGCGAGCTCGTCGCGGCCGTCGCCAACGCCGCGGTCGTGGTGGTCGGCGTGCTGCTGGGCATCGCCGGGGACATCAGCGCCGGCACGCTGGTCGCCTTCCTGTTCCTGGTCACCCTGTTCGTGGCGCCGGTGCAGACCGCCAGCGAGGTGCTCAACGAGGCGCAGAACGCCGTCGCCGGGTTCCGCCGCGTGCTCGACGTGCTGGACACCGAGCCCGACGTGCGCGACCCCGCCGACGGCCGCGCGCTGCCGCCCGGACCGCTGGACGTGCGCTTCGACCACGTCTCGTTCGCCTACGCCGCCGGCGGCCGCAAGGCCCTCGACGACGTCGACCTGACCATCGCCGCGCGCACCCGGGTGGCGATCGTGGGGGAGACCGGCTCGGGCAAGACCACCTTCGCCAAGCTGGTCACCCGGCTGATGGACCCGACGGAGGGGCGCGTGCTGGTCGGTGGGGTCCCGCTGGACGAGGTCGCCTTCGCCTCGCTGCGCCAGCGGGTGGTGATGGTGCCCCAGGACGGCTTCCTCTTCGACGCGACGGTGGCCGACAACGTCCGCTACGGCCGGCCCGGCACGACCGACGCACAGGTCACCGCCGCCTTCGACGAGCTCGGCCTGGGCGACTGGGTGGCCGGCCTCCCCGACGGCGTGGCCACCCCGGTCGGCCAGCGCGGGGAGTCGCTCAGCGCGGGGGAGCGGCAGCTGGTCGCCGTCGCCCGCGCCTACGTCGCCGACCCCGACCTGCTGGTGCTCGACGAGGCGACCAGCGCCGTCGACCCGGCCACCGAGATGCGGCTGACCCGGGCCCTGGACGCGCTCACCGACGGGCGGACGACGCTGACCATCGCCCACCGGCTGTCCACGGCGGAGCGGGCCGACGAGGTGCTCGTCGTCGACGCCGGCCGGGTCGTGCAGCGCGGCACGCACGCCGAGCTGGTCGACAGCGAGGGTCCCTACGCCCGGCTGCACGCCTCCTGGCGGCGCAGCTCCGGCCGGCAGCCGGAACCGGCAGCCCCCGTCCTGCCGCTGCCCAGCTGAGCGTCAGGGGCCCTCCTACCCTCCGGGCATGCCGTCGTCCCGGCCGCAGGCCCGCTCCCGTCAGCCCCAGCCTCGCCGGCCGGTCGGCCGTGGCTCCACCGTCGCGCCCGCCGCACCCACCCGGCCGCAGGCCGCTCCGTTCGCGGCGGTGCTCGGCCTGCTCGTCGCCGTCGAGGACCTGTGGCTGGGCTGGCTGCTGTGGGATGCCGACCCCGGCTGGGGCTGGTACCTGCTGGCGCCGGTGGCGCTGGCCGCCCTCGCCGTCCTCGGGGCGGTGCTGGTCTGGCGCGGCACCGGCCTGGGGCGCCTGCCCGGCTGGCTGCTGCTCCTGCTGGCCTGTCTGCTGCCCCTGATCGGGCTGCTGCTGCTCGCCGTCCTCTTCGGGCTGCTCGGTGGCGGCTCGACGGCGGCCTCGCCGCTGCTGCTGGCCGTCGGGCCGCTGGGCGGGCTGGTGCTCGCCGCGCAGCGCCCGGTGCGGGAGTGGGCCCGTGCGGGTCGTCGGCCGCCGAAGGAGCCGCGCGCCCGCTACCGTCGCGGTGGTGAGCACCGACGCTGACGTGATCGTGGTGGGGGCGGGGCTGGCCGGGCTGGTCGCCACCGCCGAGCTGGCCGAGGCCGGCACGCGGGTGCTGCTGCTGGACCAGGAGCCCGCGACCTCGCTGGGCGGGCAGGCGCACTGGTCCTTCGGCGGGCTGTTCCTCGTCGACACCCCCGAGCAGCGTCGCCTCCGGGTGCGCGACTCCCTGGAGCTCGCCCGGCAGGACTGGTTCGGCACCGCCGGGTTCGACCGCGCCGAGGACCACTGGCCGCGGCAGTGGGCCGAGGCCTACCTGCAGTTCGCCGCGGGGGAGAAGCGCGCCTGGCTGCACGGCCTGGGGGTGCGGTTCTTCCCGGTGGTCGGCTGGGCCGAGCGCGGCGGCTACACCGCCACCGGCCACGGCAACTCGGTGCCCCGCTTCCACGTCACCTGGGGCACCGGCCCCGGGGTGGTCGCCCCCTTCGCGCAACGGGTCGCCGACGCCGCCGCCCGCGGGCTCGTCGACGTCCGCCACCGGCACCGGGTCGACGGGCTGGTCGTCACCGACGGCGCGGTCACCGGCGTCCGGGGTGCCGTGCTCGAGCCCAGCGACGTCGCCCGCGGGGTGGCCAGCTCGCGGGCCGAGGTGGGGGAGTTCGACCTCTCCGCGCAAGCCGTCGTCGGCGCTGCGGGTGGCATCGGCGCCAACCACGAGCTGGTCCGGCGCAACTGGCCGGCCCGGCTGGGCCCGGCGCCGCGGCGGCTGCTCTCCGGCGTCCCGGCGCACGTCGACGGCCGGATGCTGCAGATCACCGAGGCCGCCGGCGGCAGCGTGATCAACCCCGACCGGATGTGGCACTACACCGAGGGGATCGCCAACCACTCGCCCGTCTGGGAACGGCACGGCATCCGGATCCTGCCCGGCCCCTCCTCGCTGTGGCTGGACGCCACCGGCACCCGGCTGCCGGTGCCGCTGTTCCCCGGCTTCGACACCCTCGGCACGCTCGCGCACATCGGCACGACCGGGCACGAGCACACCTGGTTCCTGCTCACCCGGAAGATCGTGGAGAAGGAGTTCACCCTCTCCGGCTCCGAGCAGAACCCCGACCTCACCGGCAAGGACCTGAAGCTCCTGCTGACCCGGGTGCGCAGCGGCGCCGCCGCGCCGGTGCAGGCGTTCCTGGACCGCGGGGAGGACTTCGTCGTCGCCCCCACGCTGCCGCAGCTGGTGGCCGGGATGAACCGGCTCACCGGCGACACCCCGCACGTCGACCTCGCGACCGTCGAGCGGGAGGTGGTCGCCCGTGACCGGGAGATCGCCAACCGGTTCACCAAGGACGCCCAGGTCACCGCGATCCGCCAGGCCCGCGGCTTCCTCGGCGACAAGCTGATCCGGGTCGCGGCCCCGCACCGGCTGCTCGACCCCGACGCCGGCCCGCTGATCGCCGTCCGGCTCAACCTGCTCACCCGCAAGACCCTGGGCGGGCTGGAGACCGACCTCGCCGGGCGGGTGCTGCGTGCCGACGGCGAGCCGTTCCCCGGCCTGTACGCGGCCGGGGAGGTGGCCGGCTTCGGCGGGGGTGGGATGCACGGCTACCGGTCGCTGGAGGGCACCTTCCTGGGCGGTTGCCTGTTCTCCGGCCGGGTCGCCGGCCGGGCGCTGGCGGCGAGCCTGTGAGCTCGCCGGACTGGGACGCCGTCCCCCCGCCCGGGCAGCCGCCCCACGGCCAGCCGCCCTACGGTGGGCCGCCGCCCACCGGGCAGTCGTGGGACCAGCAGCCGGGGCCGCCGCAGCCGTGGGGGCCGCCGTCGGCAGCGCACCAGCAGTGGGGCCCGGTGCCGCAGTGGGCGCCGCCGTACCCGGGCCAGCCGCCGTACCCGGGCCAGCCGCCGTACCCGGGCTGGGGCGGCTACGCGCCGCCGTTCGCCCGCGGACCCCGCCGTCCCGGCGTCGTCGTCGGCGCGGCGGTGCTCGCCTTCGGCTCGGCGCTGCTCACCCTCGTCGGCACCGTCTACGCGATGGCGTTCAGCGCGCTGCTCGCGGTCACCCGCGGACCCTCGGCCGGCATCGGGCCGTGGATCGCCCTGGTGCAGCTGCTCGTCGTCGCGTTCTTCGTGGTCGGTGGGCTGACCGCGCTGTCCGGCGGGCGCCGGGAGTGGCTGTGGGCAGCGGCTGCCGGCCAGCTGTGCCTCTCCGTCTACTGGGTGGTGGTGCTGACCAGCACCACCGCGCCGATCGGTGAGGCCGTGGTGGTGCTGCCGGTGGTCTACGGCGCGCTCGGCGTCGCCGCCGCCGGGCTCACCGTCCTCCCCGACGCGGTCGCCTGGCAGCGGGCGGCCCCGGGGCGCGAGCGCTGATGCGCAGGGGCTGACGGCGCGTCCGCGGCGGAGTGGGACGATCAGCGGCATGTCCGCCCCCTCCGGTCCCCGGCTCGACCCGGCGGTCGCCGGCCTGCTCCGCCGTGACCCCGCCGGCCTGGTCGCCGCCGTCGTCCAGCAGCACGACACCGCCGAGGTGCTCATGGTCGCCTGGATGGACGACGAGGCGCTGCGCCGCACGCTGACCACCGGCCGGGCCACCTACTGGTCGCGCAGCCGGCGGGAGTACTGGGTCAAGGGGGAGACGTCGGGTCACCGGCAGTGGGTGCGCGACGTCCGGCTGGACTGCGACGGCGACGCGCTGCTGCTGCTCGTGGACCAGGAGGGGCCCGCCTGCCACACCGGCGAGCGCAGTTGCTTCCACCGTCCGCTGGAGGTGCCCGGTGCGGCTCGGTGACACCACGCCCTCGCGGGCGGAGTTCCTCACCGCGACCGCGCCGGTCGTGCCGGTCACCCGCCGGCTGCTGGCCGACGGCGAGACCGCCGTCGGCCTGTACCGGAAGCTGGCCCGCAACCGGCCCGGCACGGTGCTGCTGGAGTCGGCCGAGCAGGGCAAGCAGTGGTCCCGGTACAGCTTCGTCGGGGTGCGCAGCGCCGGCACGCTGACCGAGCGCGACGGCGCCACGACGTGGGTGGGCGACCCGCTGCCCGGGCTCACCGACGACCTGCCCGCCGACCCGCTGGCCGCCGTCCGCACCCTGGCCCGGCGGCTCCGCTCGCCGCGCGCGCCCGGGTTGCCGCCGCTCACCGGCGGGCTGGTCGGCTACCTCGGCTACGACGTCGTCCGCCGGCTGGAGCGGCTGCCGGTGACCAGCACCGACGACCTCGGGATGCCCGAGCTCGCGCTGATGCTGGTCACCGACCTCGCCGTGCTCGACCACACCGACGGCACGGTGCTGCTCATCGCGAACGCGCTGGCCGCCGGGCCGGACGCCCACGACGACGCCGTCGCCCGGCTCGACGCGATGGCGGCGGACCTGACCTCGGCGGTGCCCCCGTCGGTCGCGACGCTCACCACCGCCGATGCGCCGCCGGTCAGCAGCAACATGGCGCCGGGGGAGTACGAGGTCGGCGTGGAGCGGGTGCGTGAGCACGTCCGGGCCGGTGACGTGTTCCAGACCGTGCTCGCCCAGCGCTTCGAGCTGGCCACCGACGTCGATGCGCTGGACCTGTACCGGGTGCTGCGGGCCAGCAACCCCTCGCCGTACATGTACCTGCTGCGCTTCGCCGGCCGGGAGTCGCCGTTCGACGTCGTCGGCTCCTCACCGGAGGCGCTGGTGACGGTGACGGGGGAGCGGGCCGTGGTGCACCCGCCGGCCGGCACCCGCCCCCGCGGCGCGACGCCGGAGGACGACGTGCGGCTCACCGAGGAGCTCCTCGCCGACCCCAAGGAGCGCGCCGAGCACGTCATGCTCGTCGACCTGGCCCGCAACGACCTCGGCCGGGTGTGCGTGCCCGGCTCGGTGGAGGTGGCGGACTTCATGCGGGTGGAGCGCTACAGCCACGTCATGCACCTGGTCTCGACCGTCGCCGGGCAGGTGTCCCCGGGCCGCGACGCCCTCGACGTCTTCGACGCGACCTTCCCCGCCGGCACCGTCTCGGGGGCGCCCAAGCCGCGGGCGATGGAGGTCATCGAGTCCTTGGAGCCGACCCGGCGGGCGCTGTACGCGGGCACCGTCGGCTACGTCGACGCCAGCGGCGACATGGACATGGCGATCGCCATCCGCACCGCCGTGCTGCACGACGGCCGGGCCTACGTGCAGGCCGGCGCCGGGATCGTCGCCGACAGCGACCCGGCCACCGAGGAGGCCGAGACCCGGCACAAGGCGCGCGCGGTGCTCTCGGCGATCGCGACGGCGGAGGGGCTGCGGGAGCTCCCGTGAGCGAGGCCGCCCGCAGCGGGCACTCCGGCCCCGGCGCCGCGTCGCGGCGGCAACTCACGTCCGCGGTGCTGGGCAGCGCCCTCGCCGGTGGGCTGGCGCTGTCGGCGTCCGGGCAGCCGTGGGCCGACGTCACGATCGTCCGCCAGCCACCCCTGCCGCCCACCACGGCGGTGCTCAGCGGCGCGGACGCCGCGCCGCTGGTCGCCGCCTGCGGGCTGCTGCTGCTCGCGGCCGCCGTGGCGGTGATCGCCGTCCGCGGTGTGGCCCGGGCGGTCGTCGGCCTGCTCGTCGCCGCCGCCGGGGGCGCGCTGGCGTGGTCCGGCGTCCGGGCGCTGGGTGGTGGGCTCCAGGACATCTCGACCGAGCTGCCCGCGGTCGGCCGGGGAGGGGGCCCGGTCACCGTCGACGTGGCGGCCGGCTGGCCGGCGGTCACCGTCGCCGCGGGCGTCCTGGCCCTCCTGGTGGGGGTGCTCGTGGTGCTGCGCGGCGGGAGCTGGCCGGGCATGGGCCGGCGGTACGAGCGCACGACCGCCGGTGCCGCGCCGGCCCGCCCGGCCACCGACGAGGACCGCCACCAGGCCGCCTGGAAGGCGCTGGACCGGGGCGAGGACCCGACGGAGTGAGAACCCCGGTGCCCCGGGCCCGTCCCGTAGCTCGCCGGAGCATGCGTGGGACGACGAGGACGGGGTGCCCCTCGTCGCCGTGCGGCCTTACACCGGAGCCGTTCCAGCACGGCGCCCGGCCCCCGGCCGAGGGCCCCGGGGGGCGCCTCTACAGTGATCTCACCGACTCCCGGTGGTGGGAGCCGATCCGGTGGCACATGATGTGGGGTTGCGAGGAGGGGTCATGAGCGTCCTCGACGACATCGTGGCGGGCGTCCGTGAGGACGTCGCCGCGCGGCAGGCCGCGGTGCCGCTCCCGGAGGTGCAGGCCGCCGCCCGCGACGCCCGCCCGGCGCTGGACGCCCTCGCCGCGCTCCGCGCGCCGGGGGTCGGGGTGATCGCCGAGGTCAAGCGCCGCAGCCCGAGCAAGGGCGACCTCGCCGCGATCACCGACCCGGCCGCGCTGGCCGCGCAGTACGCCGCCGGTGGGGCCCGGGCGATCAGCGTGCTCACCGAGGGGCGCCGGTTCGGCGGCTCGCACGCCGACCTGGCCGCCGTCCGCGCCGCCGTCGACGTCCCGGTGCTGAACAAGGACTTCGTGGTGAGCAGCTACCAGGTGCACGAGGCCCGCGCCCACGGCGCCGACCTGGTCCTGCTCATCGTCGCCGCGCTCGAGCAGCCGGTGCTCACCGGGCTGCTGGAGCGGATCGAGTCGCTCGGCATGACGGCGCTGGTGGAGGTGCACAGCGAGGCCGAGGCCGACCGGGCGCTCGCCGCCGGCGCGTCGGTGATCGGGGTCAACGCCCGCGACCTGACCACGCTGTCGGTCGACCGCTCCACGTTCGAGCGGATCGCCCCCGGGCTGCCCAGCGAGGTGGTCAAGATCGCCGAGTCCGGCGTCCGCGGGCCGCACGACCTGATCAGCTACGCCGGGGCCGGCGCCGACGCCGTGCTCGTCGGCGAGGGCCTGGTCACCGCGGGCGACCCGCGGCAGGCCGTCGCCGACCTGGTCACCGCCGGTTCGCACCCGGCCACCCCGCGCGCGACCCGCTGAGCCGATCCGGGGACCCCCGCCCGCTTCCCGTGTCAGCCGTGTCAAGCTGGGCACGTGAGCCTCTCCGCACACCCTCCGGCCCCTGACGTCCTCGACGCCAGTTCCCGCGATGATGCGGCGCGTCCGGAGTGGCCGGACGCGACCGGGCACTTCGGCCCCTACGGCGGCCGCTTCGTCCCCGAGGCGCTGATCGCCGCCCTCGACGAGCTCACCGAGGCCTACGAGGCGATGCGGGTCGACCCCGCGTTCCTCACCGAGTTCGCCGAGCTGCAGCGCGACTACACCGGCCGGCCCAGCCCGATCACCGCCGTCCCCAAGTTCGCCGAGCACTGCGGCGGCGCCACCGTGCTGCTCAAGCGCGAGGACCTCAACCACACCGGCTCGCACAAGATCAACAACGTGCTGGGCCAGGCGCTGCTGACCAAGCGGATCGGCAAGACCCGGGTCATCGCCGAGACCGGTGCCGGCCAGCACGGCGTCGCCACCGCCACCGCCGCGGCGTTGATGGGGCTGTCGTGCACCATCTACATGGGCGAGGAGGACACCCGGCGCCAGGCGCTGAACGTCGCCCGGATGCGGCTGCTCGGCGCCGAGGTCGTCCCGGTCACCACCGGCTCGCGCACCCTCAAGGACGCCATCAACGAAGCGTTCCGCGACTGGGTCACCAACGTGGAGACCACCAACTACGTCTTCGGCACCGTCGCCGGCCCGCACCCCTTCCCGGCGATGGTCCGCGACTTCCAGCGGGTCATCGGCGACGAGGCGCGCGGACAGCTGCTCGACCGGCTGGGCCGGCTGCCCGACGCGGTGCTCGCCTGCGTCGGCGGCGGCTCCAACGCCATCGGCATCTTCACCGCGTTCGTGCCCGACCACGGGGTCCGGCTGATCGGCCTGGAGGCCGGTGGCGACGGCGTGGAGACCGGGCGGCACGCCTCGTCGATCACCGGGGGTGACCCCGGGGTGCTGCACGGCGCCCGCAGCTACCTGCTGCAGGACGAGAACGGGCAGACCATCGAGTCGCACTCCATCTCGGCCGGCCTGGACTACCCCGGCGTCGGGCCGGAGCACTCCTACCTGCACGACATCGGGCGGGCCGAGTACCGGCCGGTCACCGACGCGCAGGCGATGGAGGCCTTCGCGCTGCTGTGCCGCACCGAGGGGATCATCCCGGCGATCGAGTCCGCGCACGCGCTGGCCGGAGCGATGCAGGTCGGTCGCGAGCTGGGCCCGGACGCGGTGCTGCTGGTCAACCTCTCCGGCCGCGGGGACAAGGACGTGGAGACCGCCTCGACCTGGTTCGGCCTCGGCGACCGCGAGGAGGTCGACCCCGGTCCGGGGATGGACACCGCCCAGCAGCCCACCGAGGGTGCCGTGGCCAACCACGAGGCCGTCGCCGGCCCGGATGCGGGGGAGCAGGCGTGAGCGCGCCCGGGAACGACGGCGGAGTGAGCACCGCAGCGAGCGCCGGCGAGCGAGGAGCGGAGCGGAGCCGGAGTCGAGGCAGTCTGCTCGCCACCCGGATCACCGCCGCCCGCGCGGAGTCGCGCGCGGCGCTGATCGCCTACCTGCCGGTGGGCTACCCCGACGTCGACGGCTCGATCGAGGCGATGGTGGCCGCGGTCGAGGGTGGCGCGGACATCGTCGAGATCGGCGTCCCCTACTCCGACCCGGGCATGGACGGGCCGGTCATCCAGCAGGCCGTGGACGTCGCCGTCCGGGCCGGGGTGGGGATGGCCGACGTGCTCCGCGCCGTGCGGGCGGTGGCCGACGCCGGTGCGGTGCCGGTCGTGATGAGCTACTGGAACCCGATCGAGCGCTACGGCGTCGACCGGTTCGCGGACGACCTGGCCGCCGCCGGGGGAGCCGGGGCGATCACCCCCGACCTGATCCCCGACGAGGCCGCTGCGTGGATCGCCGCCACCGACCGCACCGGGCTGGACCGGGTGTTCCTGGTGGCGCCGTCGTCCACCGACGCCCGGCTGGCGGCCACGGCCGCGGCCTCCCGCGGGTTCGTCTACGCCGCCTCCACGATGGGCGTGACCGGCACCCGGGCGACGGTGGGCGACGCCGCCGAACGGCTGGTCGCCCGCACCCGCGAGGTCGCCGAGCTGCCGGTCTGCGTGGGCCTCGGCGTTTCCGACGCCGACCAGGCCGCGGAGGTCGCCGGCTTCGCCGACGGCGTCATCGTCGGGTCCGCCTACGTCCGTGAGCTGATCGAGGGCCGTGGCCCCGACGGCGTCCGGCGGCTGTCGCAGGACCTGGCCGAGGGCGTGCGCCGCCGTCCGGTGGTGCTCTCGTGAACGTGCTCGCGGCGATCCCCAGCCCGACCCAGGCCGTCTGGGAGGTCGGGCCCTTCCCGCTGCGCGCCTACGCGCTGGCGATCATCGCCGGCATCGTGCTGGCCGTCCTGATCGCCGAGAAGCGCTGGGTCGCCCGCGGTGGCGCTCCCGGTGACGTCCTGGACATCTCCGTCTGGGCGGTGCCGTTCGGCATCGTCGGCGGCCGCATCTACCACGTGCTCACCACGCCGCAGCCCTACTTCGGCGAGAACGGTGACCCGCTGCGCGCGCTGGCCATCTGGGAGGGCGGCCTGGGCATCTGGGGGGCCATCGCCCTCGGTGGCGTCGGCGCCTGGATCGCCTGCCGCCGGCGGGGCATCCCGCTGCCGGCCTACGCCGACGCGATCGCGCCCGGCATCGTCGTCGCCCAGGCCGTGGGCCGGCTGGGCAACTGGTTCAACAACGAGCTCTACGGGCGGGCCACCGACCTGCCGTGGGCGCTGACCATCCACCGCTGGGACGCCTCGGCCGGCCGCGCGATCACCGGGCCCGACGGCCAGGCGCAGGTGCTGGGCACCTTCCACCCGACCTTCCTCTACGAGCTGCTGTGGAACCTCGGCGTCGCGGTGCTGGTGGTCTGGGCCGACCGGCGGTTCCGGCTCTCCCACGGCCGGGCCTTCGCCCTCTACGTCGCCGCCTACTGCGCCGGCCGGCTGTGGATCGAGATGCTCCGGATCGACACCGCGGAGCAGTTCTTCGGGCTGCGGCTCAACGTCTTCACCTCGATCATCGTCGGCCTGCTCGCGGTGGCCTACCTGGTCTGGCAGCGCGGTCGCCCCCGCGAGGTGATCACCCGCGGCCGGGACGCCCGCGCTGCCGCCGATGGCACCCCGGCCGCCGATGAGACCGGGGCGGGCGCCCCCGCCCCGGCTGCCGACGGCGCCTCCACGCCCACCGGCGACCCGGTGGGGGAGAGCCCCTCGCCGGCAGCCGGGACCGGCTCCACGGCCACCCGGGCCGGCGGGGACGAGACCCGGGGCGCGGCACCCGGCTGACCGGTCCCGCCGAGCTCGTCGGCGTCGCCGGAAGAGAGATGTGCGACATCAGATCGACATGTCCCGCAGGTGACGTCGCTGTGTACGCTCCTTGTCGGCCGCCCAGTGATCCTGGGCCGGCCGGCGACGTCGGAACCGGGCCAGCGCTGCCCCGCACACGACCTCCCGCGGACACCCGCCCGCGGGACTGCGGGTCCGCAGGCCGTCCGGACGAACCGAGTCCACCGGCCTGTGCGGCTCCACACGTCGGACCGCTCTGGTCCCCCTGCATCGCTCCTCCCCGCACCACCCACCCGCTCTGACCACCCGGCGGGGTCCTCGCGACCCCCCGCACCGCGTCCGGGACCGGCTCCGCCGGCCGGGCGCCGCGGCCAGCCGACGACGGGAGTGACATGTCTGACCTCGCCGCCCCCAGCACCACCGCCGGCACCGATGCCCCGACGGCCCCGGTGGCCTTCTCGGCGCTCCCCGCCGCCACCGGCCTCTACGACCCGGCGCGTGAGCACGACGCGTGCGGCGTGGCCTTCGTGGCCGACGCCCGCGGTCGCCGGTCCCGGTCGATCGTGGCCGCCGGGCTGACCGCCCTGCACAACCTCGACCACCGCGGCGCCGCGGGCTCCGAGCCGAACTCCGGTGACGGCGCCGGCATCCTCACCCAGGTGCCCGATGCGCTGCTGCGCGCCAGCGTCGACTTCGACCTCCCGCCGCTGGGGGAGTACGCGGTCGGCATCGCCTTCCTCCCCGCCGACGAGGCCGAGCGGGCCACCGTCGTCGACGGGGTCGCCGCGCTCGCCGCGGAGGAGGGGCTGACCGTCCTGGGCTGGCGCGAGCTGCCGGTCGACCCCGACGGCGCCGACCTGGGCCCCACCGCGCGGCGGGTCATGCCGTACTTCGCGCAGCTGTTCGTCGCCGAGACGATCGGCGCGCGGGCCGACGCCCAGGCCTTCGGCGGCACGGCCGCCCCGCACGGGGTCACCAGGCTCGAGCGGCGCTCGTTCGTGCTGCGCAAGCGGATCGAGCGGGCCGCCCGGAACGCCGGCACCAACTGCTACATCGCCTCGCTGTCGGCGCGCACCATCACCTACAAGGGGATGCTGACCACCGACCAGCTGCCGGCGTTCTTCCCCGACCTGCGCGACGACCGCTACGAGTCGGCGATCGCCCTGGTGCACAGCCGGTTCTCCACCAACACCTTCCCGAGCTGGCCGCTGGCCCACCCGTTCCGCTTCATCGCGCACAACGGTGAGATCAACACGATCAAGGGCAACCGCAACCGGATGCGCGCCCGCGAGGCCAAGCTGGAGACCGAGCTGTTCGACGGCCCGGCCGGCCCGGCCAGCGAGCTCGGCCTGGAGCGGATCTTCCCGGTCACGGCCAGCGACTTCAGCGACTCGGCGACCTTCGACGAGGTGCTCGAGCTGCTGCACCTGTCCGGCCGCTCGCTGCCGCACGCGGTCCTGATGATGATCCCCGAGGCGTGGGAGAACCACGCCGAGATGGACGCGGCCCGCCGGGCGTTCTACCGCTTCCACTCCTCGATCATGGAGCCCTGGGACGGGCCGGCCTGCGTGGCCTTCACCGACGGCACGCTCATCGGTGCGGTGCTCGACCGCAACGGCCTGCGCCCGGGCCGCTGGTGGCGGACCAAGGACGACCTGGTCGTGCTGGCCAGCGAGGCCGGCGTGCTGGACATCCCGGCCTCGGAGGTCGTCGCCAAGGGCCGGCTGCAGCCGGGCCGGATGTTCCTGGTCGACACCGCCGCGGGCCGGATCGTCTCCGACGAGGAGGTGAAGGGCGCGCTGGCGAGCGAGCAGCCCTACGACGACTGGCTGCACGCCGGCCTCGTGCACCTGCCCCAGCTGCCCGAGCGCCGCCGTGCCCGGCCCAGCCACGAGTCGGTCGTCCGCCGTCAGCTGCTCTTCGGCTACACCGAGGAGGAGCTGCGGATCCTGGTGCAGCCGATGGCCGCCAGCGGCGCCGAGCCGATCGGCTCGATGGGCACCGACACCCCGATCGCCTCGCTGTCGGACCGGTCGCGCTCGCTGTTCGACTACTTCACCCAGCTGTTCGCGCAGGTCACCAACCCGCCGCTGGACGCGATCCGCGAGGAGCTGGTCACCAGCCTCGGGCGCACCTTCGGCCCCGAGCAGAACCTGCTCGCGGCGACCCCGGCGTCCTGCCGGCAGGTGTTCCTGCCGTTCCCGGTGATCGACAACGACGAGCTGGCCAAGATCCTGCACATCGACGACGACGGCGACCTGCCCGGGTTCGCCGCGGTGCGGATCACCGGTCACTTCGACGTCAACGGCGGCGGCACGGCGCTGGCCCAGGCGATCACCGAGCTGCGCACCAAGGTGAGCAAGGCGATCGCTGCCGGCGCCCGGGTCATCGTGCTGTCCGACCGCGACTGCGACGAGAACCGCGCGCCGATCCCGTCGCTGCTGATGACCGCCGCCGTCCACCACCACCTGGTGCGCGAGCGCACCCGGATGGAGGTCGGCCTGGTCGTCGAGTCCGGTGACTGCCGCGAGGTGCACCACGTCGCCCTGCTGCTGGGCTACGGCGCGGCCGCGGTCAACCCCTACCTGGCCTTCGAGAGCGTCGAGGACCTGATCCGCTCCGGTCAGCTCACCGGCATCGAGCCCGCGCAGGCCGTGCGCAACGTGGTCAAGGCCATGGGCAAGGGCGTGCTCAAGGTGATGAGCAAGATGGGCATCAGCACCGTCGGCTCGTACACCATGGCGCAGATCTTCGAGACCGTCGGCCTGTCCAAGGCCCTCGTCGACGAGTACTTCACCGGCACCTCGGCCACCCTCGACGGCGTCGGGCTCGACGTGCTCGCCGAGGAGGTGGCGATGCGCCACCGGAAGGCCTACCCGAGCAACCCGACCGAGCGCGCCCACCGGCGCCTGGAGACCGGCGGGGAGTACCAGTGGCGCCGCGAGGGCGAGGTGCACCTGTTCAACCCCGAGACGGTGTTCCTGCTCCAGCACGCCACCCGCTCCCGGCAGTACGAGGTCTTCCAGCGGTACGCCGACACCGTGGACGGCCTGTCGGCCGAGGCAGCGACCCTGCGCGGGCTGTTCCGGCTCAAGACGGCCGACCGCCCGGCGGTGCCGCTGAAGGAGGTCGAGCCGGTCAGCGAGATCGTCAAGCGCTTCCAGACCGGGGCGATGAGCTACGGCTCCATCTCGGCCGAGGCGCACGAGACGCTGGCGATCGCGATGAACCGGCTCGGCGGGCGCTCCAACACCGGGGAGGGCGGCGAGGACCCCGACCGGTTCACCCCCGACCCCGACGGCGACCTGCGCCGCAGCTCCATCAAGCAGGTGGCCAGCGGGCGGTTCGGGGTGACCAGCGAGTACCTGGTCAACGCCGACGACATCCAGATCAAGATGGCCCAGGGCGCCAAGCCCGGCGAGGGTGGCCAGCTGCCCGGCAGCAAGGTCTACCCGTGGGTGGCGCGCACCCGGCACTCCACGCCGGGCGTGGGGCTGATCAGCCCGCCGCCGCACCACGACATCTACTCGATCGAGGACCTCAAGCAGCTCATCCACGACCTCAAGAACGCCAACAACGAGGCGCGGATCCACGTCAAGCTGGTCTCCGAGACCGGCATCGGCACCGTGGCGGCCGGGGTCGCGAAGGCCAAGGCCGACGTCGTCCTGGTCTCCGGGCACGACGGCGGCACGGGCGCCGCGCCGCTGACCTCGCTCAAGCACGCGGGCACGCCGTGGGAGATCGGCCTGGCCGAGACCCAGCAGACGCTGCTGGCCAACGGACTGCGCGACCGGATCGTGGTGCAGGTCGACGGCCAGATGAAGACCGGTCGCGACGTGATCGTGGCCGCGCTGCTGGGCGCGGAGGAGTTCGGCTTCGCCACCGCCCCGCTGGTGGTCGAGGGCTGCGTGATGATGCGCGTCTGCCACCTGGACACCTGCCCGGTGGGCGTGGCCACGCAGAACCCCGAGCTGCGCAAGCGGTTCACCGGCAAGCCGGAGTTCGTGGTCACCTTCTTCGAGTTCATCGCCGAGCAGGTGCGCGAGCACCTGGCGCAGCTGGGCTTCCGCTCCCTCGACGAGGCGGTCGGTCACGCCGAGCTGCTCGAGGTCGCGCTGGCGGTCGACCACTGGAAGGCCGCCGGGGTCGACCTGTCCCCGATCCTCGCCGTCCCGGAGCTGCCCGCGGGGGCGGCCCGCCGGCAGGTCGCCACCCAGGACCACGGCCTCGACGTCGCGCTGGACCAGACGCTGATCCAGCTGTGCGAGGGTGCGCTGCTCGATGCCCGCCCGGTGCACCTGGAGCTGCCGGTCCGCAACGTCAACCGCACCGTCGGCACGATGCTCGGGTCGATGGTGACCCGCCGGTTCGGTGGCGCGGGGCTGCCCGACGGCACGATCGACCTGACCTTCACCGGGTCGGCGGGCCAGTCGTTCGGCGCGTTCCTGCCCCCGGGCATCACGATGACGCTGCTCGGCGACGCGAACGACTACGTCGGCAAGGGCCTGTCCGGGGGGCGGATCGTGGTGCGCCCGGCGCCGGAGTCCGCGTTCGCCGCCGAGGACAACGTCATCGCCGGCAACGTCATCGGCTACGGCGCGACCCAGGGGGAGCTGTTCCTCCGCGGTCGGGTCGGCGAGCGGTTCTGCGTGCGCAACTCCGGTGCACTGGCCGTCGTCGAGGGCGTGGGCGACCACGCGCTGGAGTACATGACCGGTGGGTCGGCGATCATCCTGGGCCCCACCGGTCGCAACATCGCTGCCGGGATGTCCGGCGGGATCGGCTACGTGCTCGACCTCGCCCGGCACCGGGTGAACCCGGAGATGGTGGAGGTCGAGCAGCTGGACGGCGAGAGCTCGCTGTGGCTGCGCGACGTCCTCACCCGCTACCGGGAGGCGACCGACTCCACGGTGGCCGCCGCCCTGCTCGCCGACTGGGGCAGGTGGTCCGAGCGGTTCAGCGTGATCATGCCGCGTGACTACCGGCGCGCGATGGAGGCCCGGCGGGCCGCCGAGGCCGCCGGATACGACGTGGACCGAGCTGTGATGGAGGCCGCACGTGGTTGATCAGACGGGTTTCCTGAAGTACGACCGGCAGCTGCCGCCGCGGCGGCCGGTCGACCTGCGGCTGCTGGACTGGAAGGAGGTGTACCTCAACCGGGACACCGGTGAGGACGCCGTCTTCCCCGTCGCCGCACTGCGCGACCAGGCGGCGCGCTGCATGGACTGCGGCATCCCCTTCTGCCACCACGGCTGCCCGCTGGGCAACCTCATCCCGGAGTGGAACGACCTCGCCCGCCGGGACGACTGGCAGGAGGCGATCGAGCGGCTGCACGCCACGAACAACTTCCCGGAGTTCACCGGGAAGCTGTGCCCGGCGCCGTGCGAGGCCGCCTGCGTGCTCAACCTGGAGAACTCACCGGTCACGATCAAGCAGATCGAGTGGGAGATCATCGACCAGGCGTTCGTCAACGGCTGGGTCACCCCGCAGCCGCCGGCGGAGCTGACCGGCAAGAGGGTCGCCGTCGTCGGTTCGGGGCCGGCGGGGCTCGCCGCCGCCCAGCAGCTGACCCGGGCCGGGCACGAGGTCACCGTCTTCGAGCGCGACGACCGGGTGGGCGGGCTGATCCGCTACGGCATCCCCGAGTTCAAGATGGAGAAGCGCCACCTGGACCGGCGGCTGGACCAGATGCGCGCCGAGGGCACCCGGTTCGTCGTCGGGGTCGACGTCGGCGGCGAGGGCCCCGACGACGTGACGGTGGAGCAGCTGCGGTCGGACTTCGACGCGGTCGTGCTGGCGATCGGCACCCCGGTGGCCCGGGACCTGCCGCTGCCCGGCCGGGAGCTGCCGGGCGTGCACTTCGCCATGGAGTACCTGCCCGACGGCAACCGGCAGGCGCTCGGCGAGCTCGAGCACCCGGCGATCGACGCCCACGGCAAGCACGTGGTGATCATCGGTGGCGGTGACACCGGCGCGGACTGCCTGGGCACCGCCCACCGGCAGGGCGCGGCGTCGGTGGCGCAGCTGGACTACAAGCCTGCCCCGCCCGGCACCCGGCCGCAGGACAACCCGTGGCCGACCTACGAGATGATCCTGCGGGTCTCGCCGGCCCACGAGGAGGGCGGCGAGCGGCTGTTCGCCGTCAACACCGAGGCGTTCGTAGCCGGTGACGACGGCCGGGTCGCCGGCGTCCAGGTCTCCGACGTCCGGCTGGTCAACGGCCGCCGGGAGACCGTCGAGGGCACCACGCGGGTGCTCCCGGCGGACCTGGTGCTGCTGGCGCTCGGGTACACCGGCCCGCAGACCGCCGGGCTGGTCGAGCAGCTGGGCTGCGCGGTCACCGAGAAGGGCACGGTCGCCCGCGACGACGACTACATGTCCACGGCGCCGGGCGTCTTCGTCGCCGGTGACATGGGCCGCGGCCAGTCGCTCATCGTGTGGGCGATCGCCGAGGGGCGGGCCGCCGCGGCCGCCGTCGACACCTGGCTGACCGGCGCCTCGATGCTGCCCCGCCCGGTCACGCCGACGGCGGTGCCGCTGCGCTGACCTGCGCAGACGTCCCAGACGACTGCGACCCCCCGGGGGGACACGGCCGACCCGTCCGGCGTGTCCCCCCGGGGGGTCGACTAGTTTCAGGGGCATGTCTCGCCGCGCCAAGATCGTCTGCACGTTGGGGCCGGCGACCGGCACCCCGGAGCAGGTCACCGCCCTCGTCGAGTCCGGGATGGACGTCGCCCGGCTCAACTTCAGCCACGGCAAGCACGCCGACCACGAGCAGGCCTACCGCCTGGTCCGGGAGGCCTCGAACAAGGTCGGCCGCGCCGTCGCGGTCCTCGCCGACCTGCAGGGCCCGAAGATCCGGCTGGGCACCTTCACCGAGGGCAAGGTCGAGTGGCCCACCGGTGCCCGGGTCTGCATCACCGTCGAGGACGTCGAGGGCACCGCCGAGCGGGTCTCGACCACCTACAAGGACCTGGCCAACGACGTCCGCGTCGGTGACCGCCTGCTGGTCGACGACGGCAAGCTCGCCCTGACCGTGGCCGAGGTCGACGGCCCGGACGTGTGGTGCCTGGTCCTCGAGGGCGGTCCGGTCTCCAACAACAAGGGCCTGTCCCTGCCCGGCGTCGCCGTCAGCGTCCCGGCCATGTCGGACAAGGACGAGGAGGACCTGCGCTTCGCCCTCTCCCTGGGGGTCGACTTCGTCGCCCTGTCCTTCGTCCGGTCGCCCCGTGACGTCGAGCTGGTCCGCGAGGTGATGGCCCAGGAGGACGTGTTCGCCCCGGTCATCGCCAAGCTGGAGAAGCCCGAGGCGGTCGAGAACCTCGAGGCGATCTGCGACGCGTTCGACGGCATCATGGTCGCCCGCGGTGACCTCGGTGTGGAGCTGCCGCTGGAGCAGGTGCCGCTGGTGCAGAAGCGGGCCGTGCAGGCCGCCCGCGAGCGCAACAAGCCGGTCATCGTGGCCACGCAGATGCTCGAGTCGATGATCGAGAACTCCCGGCCCACCCGGGCCGAGGCCTCCGACGTCGCCAACGCCGTCCTCGACGGCGCCGACGCGGTGATGCTGTCCGGGGAGACCTCCGTGGGCAAGCACCCGATCGCGGCCGTCCGGACGATGGACCGCATCATCGCCGCGGTCGAGGTCGACGAGATCCTCGCGCCGCAGCTGCTCAAGGCCTCGCACTCGCGCCCTGGCGCGATGGTGCGGGCGGCCAAGGACGTCGGCGAGGCGCTGGACGTGGCCGCGCTGGCGGCCTTCACCTCCACCGGCCGCAGCGCCCAGCGGCTGGCGGCGCTGAAGACCCGGCTGCCGATCCTCGCCTTCACCAACGACCCGCGGGTGCGGAGCCGGCTGGCGCTGTCGTGGGGCGTGGAGACCTTCATCGTGCCCCAGGTCGAGCACACCGACGACATGGTCGCCCAGGTCGACTTCTCGCTGCTCTCCATCGGCCGGCTCCGCGAGGGCGACCAGGTCGTCGTGGTGGCCGGCTCCCCGCCGAACACCGCCGGCACGACCAACCTCGTCCGGGTGCACGAGGTGGGAACGCAGGCGTGACCGCAGCAGCGACGTCGTCGGGGGAAGGACCGGCCCCGACGCCGGCGGCCGAGCTCATGGTCGTCCTCGACCTGGAGGAGCGGGCCCCGGACCTGTTCGTCGGCACCACCCCGACGACGCCGCTGCAGCGGATCTTCGGCGGCCAGGTGGCCGCCCAGGCGCTCGCGGCGGCGAACGCCACGGTGCCGGCCGAGCGGCCGGTGCACTCCCTGCACTCGTACTTCCTCCGGCCGGGCGACCCGCAGGAGGAGATCCGCTACGAGGTGGACCGGATCCGCGAGGGCCGGTCGTTCAGCACCCGGCGCGTGGTGGCCCGGCAGACCCGCAGGGGCGAGGACGTGGCCATCTTCGCGCTGACCGCCGACTTCACCGCGGGGGAGCGCGCGGTGGTCGAGCACTCGTTGCCGATGCCCGAGGTGCCCGGCCCCGACGGCCTGCCCGGGCTGCCCGAGGTGCTCGCCGCCCACCCCGACCGGGCCGAGGGCGCCCGGGCGCTGAACCGGGCGGTCGACTCCCGCTACCTGCGCGACCCGTACGACCCCGAGCCGCGGACGTCGGGCGACACCGCGTTCCGGGCGTGGTTCCGGGTCACCGGGCGGCTGCCCGACGACGACAACGTGCACGCCGCCGCGCTGACCTTCGTCAGCGACCTGACGCTGCTCTCGGCCGGGCTGGCGCGCATCGGTGGCGGCTGGGGTGGGTCGATCGTCGGCGCGAGCCTGGACCACGCGGTGTGGTTCCACCGGCCTGCGCGGGCCGACGAGTGGTTCCTCTACGAGACCGACAGCCCGGCCGCGGCCAGTGGTCGCGCGTTGTGCTTCGGGCAGATCTGGTCCGCCGACGGCACGCACGTGGCGACCGTCGCCCAGGAGGGGCTCATCCGCTCGCTCGGCTGAACCCCTCCTCGGCGTCGCTCAGTCCCGGGTGGGCCCGCCGTCCAGGTCCGCCTGGGCGGCGGCCTGCTCGGTGGTCTCGTCCCCGGCGGCGGGCGTCTCGACCACCGGCGTCGGCTCGCCCGCCGCCTGCTCACCCGCCGACTGTTCGGCCGCTGCCTGCTCGGCCGCCGCTCGGCGGGCGGCCTCCTCACGCTCGGCGGCCGCCCGGCGCGCCGCCTCCTCGCGCTCGCGCCGTTCGGCGTCCTGCCGCTCCCGCGCCTGCTCGGCGAAGTCGTTCGCCAGCCAGTCGTGCCCCTCGGTGAGCAGCGCCCAGACCCGCTCGACGTGCTGCCGCTCGGTCGACGGTGCCCCGATCGCCACCCGCAACACCGCAGCGCCGGCCACGGTCGTGTGGGTGAGGAAGACCTCGCCGCCGTCGTTGAGCCGCTCCAGCAGCGTCATCGTGGCCACGTCGGCGTCCACGCCGTCGGCCCAGCGCGGGCGCAGGCACACCAGCGACAGCGGGTGCGGGGCGACGACGTCGAACCGGTCGTCGGCCTCGGCCCAGCCCGCCAGCTCCTGGGCCATCGCGACGTGCCCGCGGACGTGCTCGCGCAGCCCTTCCGCGCCGTACCAGCGCAGCACGAACCACAGCTTCAGGGCGCGGAACCGGCGGCCCAGCTCGATCTGCCAGTCGCGGTAGTCGACGACGGCGCCGGTGTCGGTGGCCGCGTTGCGCAGGTACTCCGGCAGGATCGACAGGGCGCCGGTGAGCGCCGCCCGGTCGGCCACCCAGAACAGGGTGGCGTCGAACCCGGTGAGCAGCCACTTGTGCGCGTCGGTGGTGTAGCTGTCGGCCCACTCCACCCCGGCCTGCAGCGCGCGCAGCTCGGGGGCGACCGCGCTGACCCCGGCGTAGGCGGCGTCGACGTGCAGCCACACGCCGAACCGCTGGCACACCGGCCCGATCTCGGCCAGCGGGTCGATCGCCGTCGTCGACGTGGTGCCCACGGTCGCGCAGACCAGCACGGGGGTGAACCCGCGGGCGACGTCCCGCTCCAGTCGCGCGGCGAGCGCCCCGGGGCGCATGGCCAGCTCCTCGTCCACCTCCACGATGCGGATCGCCTCGGTGCCGAGGCCGGCGATGCGCACGGCCTTCTCCATCGAGCTGTGGGTCTGCGCGGAGACGTAGACGGTGTACTCCTCGGGCAGCACGCCGTGGCGCAGCGTGGCGCCCTTGCTGGCCCGGTGCAGGGCGGCGAGCAGGGCCACCAGGTTCGCTCCGGAGCTGGAGTCCTGGACGACGCCGCCGCCGGTGCCGGTGGAGTGGAAGGACGCGGGCATCCCGAGGAGGTCGGCCAGCCAGTCCATGACGTGCTGCTCGAGCTCGGTGGCGGCCGGGCTGGTCACCCAGGACATGCCCTGCACGCCCAGGCCGGCGCTCACCAGGTCGCCCAGCACCGAGGGCCCGGAGGTGTTGGCGGGGAAGTAGCCGAAGAAGCCGGGGTGCTGCCAGTGGGTCAGCCCGGGGACGACCACGCGGTCCAGGTCGGCCAGCACCGCGGCGAACGGCTCGCCCTGCTCGGGCGCCTGCGGGGGAAGAGAGGCGCGGACGTCGCCGGGGGAGACCTGCGACCGGACCGGCAGCGACGTCGGGTCGTCCTGCAGCCGGGCCCAGTAGTCGGCGATCCAGTCGACCACCTCGTGGCCGTGCTGGCGGAACTGCTCGGGGGTCATGTGGCCGGTCACGAGGCCAACCTAGGGCGCGGTCGCCCGACGTCGGCGGGTGCCCCGCCCACGTCGATGGTGCTCGTGCCCCCGGTGCGACTCGAACGCACACTGCGCGGGTTTTGAATCCGCTCCCTCTGCCGATTGGGGTACGGGGGCCAACTCGACTGGGTGGCCCGCAGCCTATCCGGCGCGGGATCCGCGTCTGCGGTCGATAGGATGATCTCCGTGAGCAACGAGCCGACCCGGGTCCTCATCGCCGAGGACGAGGCGCTGATCCGCCTCGACCTCAAGGAGATGCTCGAAGAGGAGGGGTACGTCGTCGTCGCCGAGGTCGGCGACGGGCAGGCCGCGGTCGAGCAGGCCGAGCAGCTGCGCCCCGACCTCGTCGTCCTCGACGTGCAGATGCCGGTCCTCGACGGGATCGCCGCCGCCGAGCAGATCGCCAGCGCCCGCATCGCGCCGGTCATCGTGCTCACCGCCTTCAGCCAGCGCGAGCTGGTCGAGCGCGCGCGTGACGCCGGCGCCATGGCCTACCTGGTGAAGCCGTTCTCCAAGAACGACCTGGTCCCGGCCATCGAGGTCGCCGTCGGCCGGTTCCAGGAGATGCACGCGCTGGACGCCGAGGTCGCCGACCTCAAGGAGCGGCTGGAGGCCCGCAAGGTCATCGAGAAGGCGAAGGGCCGGCTCATGACCGAGCGCGGGATGACCGAGGCGGAGGCCTTCCGGTGGATCCAGCGCACGGCGATGAACGAGCGCACCTCGATGCGCGCCCTGGCGGAGGCGATCATGGCCACCGAGGTCGGCGACGCCGCCCCGGCCGGGGGACAGACCACCACCTGAGTGCCGCTGCGCGCCTCCCACGGCCGTCGGCTCCGCGACCCGCGGACCGGCGGCCGTCGCGTTTCCGCTGTCGGTGACCGTGGTCACGTCCTGGGCGTGGCGCATGCCACCTGCGTGTCGCGCGTGTGTCGGCGTGTCTCACCATGTGGCACCACCGAGTCGTCCAGGTCACAACGTCATCACGGTGCACTGAGCAGGGCTGGTGGCCGTCGGCGCGGCGGTTAGGTTCTCCGCACCGACCGGCCGGTCGGTGGGCTGACCAGCCCTCCGGGTCCGGCGCCCACGCACGCACCCCACTGGGAGTTCCTTGATGCGCACCCGCACCACCGCTCGCGCGGTCGCCCTGTCCGGTGCCGCCCTGCTCGCGCTGACCGCCTGTGGCGGCGACGACGGCGGCGGCTCCGGCAACGGCGGTGGCGACGCGAGCGGCGAGAAGCAGGTCAACGTCTACGGCACCGACGGCAACATGGGCGACCCGCTCGGGGAGGACTTCTCCGAGCAGGGTGCCCTGGCCGGCATGAAGGGCACGCTGCCGCTGACGCAGCTCTCCGGTGACTTCCAGGACCGCCTGCTGGCCGTCGACCCCGACCTGGGGACGACGTTCAACTACGCCGGAGAGACCTACGACGCGGTCATCCTGACCGCGCTCGCGGCCCAGGCTGCCGGTACGAACCAGGCGACCGAGTTCGCCCGCTACATCAACGGTCTGACCTTCGGCGGCGAGACCTGCGAGTCCTACGCGGCCTGCCTGGAGATCATCAACGCCGGCGGCAACGTCGACTACGACGGTGTCAGCGGTCCGCTGAGCTTCGCCGACCCCGGCGAGCCGGCCCAGGCCAGCTTCGGGCTGCAGCAGTTCGGCGACGACAACACGATCGACAACGACGCCACCCAGTTCGTGATCGCCGGTGACGAGGCGAACGCCGCCACCGACGAGGGCCCGGCCTACGCCCCGCCGGGCGCCACGGGTGACCCGCTGGTCATCGGCACGCTGCTGCCGCTCACCGGCAACCTCGCCTTCCTCGGCCCGCCGGAGGTCGCCGGCGCCCAGCTGGCGGTCAACGAGATCAACGAGGCCGGCGGTGTGCTGGGCCAGCCCGTCCAGCTCATCGAGGGTGACTCCGGTGACGCCTCGACCGACACCGCCACCCAGACGGTCGACCGGCTGCTGCAGTCCAACGTCAACGCCATCATCGGTGCGGCGTCCTCCGGGGTGAGCCTCACGGTCATCGACACCATCACCGGTGCCGGCGTCGTCCAGTTCTCCCCGGCGAACACCTCCGACCAGTTCACCGAGTACGACGACAACGGGCTGTACTTCCGCACCGCGCCCCCGGACACGCTGCAGGCGCGCGCGCTCGCCGACCTGATCGCCGAGGACGGCAACAACACCGTCGGCATCCTCGCCCTCAACGACCCGTACGGCACGGGCCTGGCCGAGAACACCCGGGACAACCTGATCGCCGGCGGCCTGTCCGAGGACAGCATCCGCTACCTGACCTACGACCCGCAGGCGGCGAACTTCGACTCCGAGGTCCAGCAGATGGTGGACTTCAACCCCGACGCCATCGTCGTCATCGGGTTCGAGGAGTCCTCACGGATCATCCAGGGCCTCAACGCGCAGGGCATCGGCCCGGCCCGCGGCTGACGCTTCCGCACCACCTGCGGGGGGGGGGGGGGGGGGGGGGGGGGGGGGGGGGGGGGGGGGGGGGGGGGGGGGGGGGGGGGGGGGGGGGGCCGCCGGCCGCGGGGGGGGGGGGGCCGGGGGGGGGCCCGCGGGGGGGGCGGGGTGGCGGGGGGGCGCCCGGGCGGCC